>JAQWBY010000395.1 GCA_028706165.1 Lentisphaeria bacterium
GCTGCTGGTGATGGATTGGCCGTCCTGGTCTAGCCACTGTGGGGCACTTTGCGCTGGCGTATCGCCCGTTTGGGTAGCGTAGTGGGCGACGCGCCGGTCGGTTTGGAGAAAATGGCCGACGTTCGCCAGCTGGAGCAGTGCTGAGGCGTTGCGCTCGGGGTGGTCGGCGAATTCGATGCCCCAGAAGTCTGGTTGTGCGGCGGGTACGAGCCCGGCGGGGGCTGCGCCTGGGCCGTCTTCGCCGGCGGGGCGCACCAGGCAACGGGGAATGATTTCGCCTTGGCGTTGTACTGCGAGCAGCTGCAGGCTGTAGATGCCGGGCTTGAGGGTGATGGCTGGTCCGAAGGCGCCGCCGCCGGGGCGTTTGGCCTCAGAGCTCCAGTCAGCAACGGGCTTGCCATCAAGGAGCACGACCCACGCGGTGTGATTCTGGTCGGCGCCAAAGGCCAGCGTGCGTTCATCGGGGACGATCATGCGCGCGTCCCAGCGGAGCATCGCGTTGGCCAGGCGTTGGGTTTCGGGCGGCTGTTGCCAAGTGTCGCGGTCGGGAATGGCGCCAAGGGCCGGCACGGCCACCACAAAAACTGGGCGTTTCTTTTCTGGCGTATTGAAGAGCCGAAGCATTTCGGCTGCGGAGTGTGCTCGCGTGGTCAGCGGCCTAATGCTGCGTTCGAGGGCGACGACGCGGGCGTTGTCGCCCAGAAAGGGTGTGGTGCCTTCGCGGGGCTTGGCATAGAGATAGACGCTGATGCTGGGCGCTGGTGGTGCCTCGGCGGCATCGCGCCGGCGGTTGACGCCGCGGCAGTACAGGGCCACGCCGGCTAGGCGGCCACCGAGCAGTACTGGCGATGCCGGTATGTCGCTGCCATCATCGGCGACCGCGCTGACGTGCAGGAGTTCGGGGGGGAGATCGGGGGGTACCGGTACGAACAGCGAGGGATGCCGGCGGGGCTGGACGCTGACGCGCAGACGGACGGGCGCGGCGGCTATTTTCCAGGCGACTGCGGGCGCCGCCGGCGCCGCGGGGGCGTCAGCGGCAATGCTGGCGGTGGGGACCAGCAGAAGCATGAGAATGAAGAGGTATTTGAGTTTGGTCACGGGTGATTTCTCCGTGGCTAGTTTGGGCAACATTGCCATGACGGCGGCGTTGTCGCCAATGGCCGGGCTGCGTGGGGCGTTACTTTTTCTGTCAAGAGAGCCTGATCTGCCGGTGTTCTGGTGCTGACGCATCATCGCAGCGTACGGCTCTCAAACGCCTGGAATCATGGGTAAATTGGACTACGGGAGTAAGAGATGAAGAAACTTCTGATGGCAATGGCGGCTGCGGCATTAATGGTCACGGGCTGCGGCCAGTCTGAGAAAAAGAATGCTGACGGCGCGGCGCCGGCGGTACTGACCTTTTGGCATATCATGAATTACGCCGGCCCGCGGGAGATACTGGCAGCTGCGGCGCGGCGTTTTGAGGCTGATCATCCTGGTTTTCGGGTGGACATACAGAGTTTTGAGAATGACGCTTACAAGACCAAATTGGCTGTCGAGATGGCCAGCGGCAATCCCCCTGACATACTCTTTACCTGGGGTGGTGGACCGCTGGCCGATTACGCGAAAGCCGGGAAGGTGCTTGACCTCACGGCCGTCGTGTCTGAGAACGGCTGGCGCGAGCGTTTTATTGACCAGGCGCTGGCCCTCTGCAGCAGCGATGGGCGGGTCTATGCGCTGCCCCTGGACTTATCGGTCGTGCTGTTGTGGTGCAACCGCGAGCTCTTCGCGACGCATGGGCTGGAGTATCCGGAGGACGTTCAGGACATGCTGACGCTGGGCGAGGCTTTCCGCGCCAAGGGCGTTGACGCCTGCGCTCTCGGCAATATGAAGCAGTGGCCCGGCGCCTTCTACTTCGCCTATTTGGCGAACCGCTGTGGGGGCACCGATCTGTTCATGGCCGCTGCGCAGGACCGTGCCCGCTTTGCGGACCCGGCATTCGTGCGCGCCGGCGAGCTGCTCACGCAGCTGATTGGCGCCGGCGTTTTTCCGGTGGGTTTCAATGGACTGGACGACGGGCCGGCGCGGGCGCGTTTTCTTCGCGAGAAATCCGCCATGCTGCTGATGGGTAGTTGGGTGGTCGCCCGGATCATGGACGAACAACCGGAGTTCTTGAACAAGCTTGAAGCGCGGCCCTTTCCGCGGGTGGCCGGCGGTGCCGGCGCTGACGACGTCGTGCTTGGCGGCGTCAACTGCGGCTTTGCGGTGTCGTCGTCTTGCCGGTACCCTGAAGAGGCCATGGCTTTATTGCGTTACTTGACGGATGAGCAGGTGGTCGACGCCTGGTGTCGCATCGGGCGCATCCCGGCCCTGAAGACGACGGCGGCCCAGGAAGAGGCGTTGCCGGGGCCGACGCGGCAGGCGCTGAAAATGCTTGCCGGCGCGTCGTCGTTGCAGCCTTATTACGACCAGTATTTGACGCCGCGCCTGGCGGTCGTCCACAAGAACAGCACGCAGAATCTTTTTGCCGGTACGATGTCCGCGGCGGAGGCCGCGCAGGCCATGGCGGCAGAGGGCCGGTGACGGGCGGTTACACCGCGTTTATGCGGCAAAGAAAAACGCCTTGCCGATGGTTGTCAGCAAGGCGTTTTTAGTATTGGCATCTCCAAGGGGAGTCGAACCCCTGTTGCCGGGATGAAAACCCGGTGTCCTAGGCCACTAGACGATGGAGACCTAAATCTATTGTTGAGGAAAGCATGGCATCTCCAAGGGGAGTCGAACCCCTGTTGCCGGGATGAGAACCCGGTGTCCTAGGCCACTAGACGATGGAGACTCGATTCATTCCTCGTTAATGCGACCTTTAAATTACTGCCAAAGGCCCAATCTGCAAGTCGATTTTCGGAAATTTTGTGTTTATTTGGTAACCGGTCACCCATTGAGAACGGACGCCCAGACATGTCGCGACGTCAACCCCGGGTAAGTAAGTGAGTTCCATTGCCTCTTTGGCCCCAGTCAGCTGCGCCGACTGGGGCCAAAGAGGCCGAGGAACACGGACGTAGTCGCCGTTGTACCCAGGGCGGCGCGCGCTTTCAGCGCTGCTTGCCCTGGGCTGGTATGTTTCGCGCTTTCAGCGCTTCTGCCGCTTCGCGGCCAAGGAAACGGGCGCGTTTGACTCAGCCAGAAGCTCTGTGGCTTAATTATCAATGGGTGACTGATTACTTTATTCGGTAATCGGTCACTCATTGATAACCAAAACTGTGGTGCCTCTACGAGGCCCTGCCTGTTGGCAGGCTGCGTCCCCAGGCTAAAGCCTGGGGTTAAGCATAGTTAAGCGCCTACGGCGCAAAAACATAGCCATTGAATGATGGTGGTTTTTGCCCCGGGCCGGACGGATCACGGCGCCAGATCGGCCAAGTTCGGCCCGGAGGGCCGTACCATGAATAGCCCCGGGTGAGGCGCCCGGAGGGCGCCGCAACCCGGGGGATGATAACAAGTTAGAATTGCGCCCGGAGGGCGCCACATTGGCTTGACAAGTCACGTCTCATCGCGCCAGAGTGAGGCAGTCGGCCGACATTGTCACTGACTGACCGATTATGTTTATTTGCGGGGAACTTGTCCGGTTAGACTGGCGTAAATGACGGCAGTGTCATTCTTTGATGAGGATATGGAAAAAGGGCAGGTCGATGCCGGCCTGGATGAGCAGGCAGGCGCTGGTGACGGCGATGCCGGCGATAAGGACGCCGACGACGTTGGCGAGCATGAACTG
>JAQWBY010000396.1 GCA_028706165.1 Lentisphaeria bacterium
CGTAGGCTGTATTTTGATGTCGCCGAAGTGCATGGGGATGAACATGATGAACAGCATGGTCATCAGGCAATAGCGGATGACGATGGTGTTGTGCATGCCGGGGAGGGCGGCGCCGGCGGCCATAGCGACGAGCATGGCGCCGGGTTTGAGGAGGGCTTTGAGGGTTTTGGGCATGGGAGAGAGAGCTTGCAAACGTTGTAATGGGGGCACAGCAGCCGTCGTGAGTGGGTTATTTTTTGATGAGGAGGATCATGGGCTGGAGGGGTGGCAGGGTGATGGTCGATGCCTGTGGCTGGTTTGCCAGGAGGTCGTGGCTGTCACAGGGCTTGGCCTGGTGGCGCAGCGACACGGTGACCGGGGTGAGACGTTGATTGCACAGGGCGGTGTAGGTCTGGCCGGCGTGTTCGACGCTGCGGAATTCCAGGCCGTAGAGCGGACGGCCATCGGCATCACTGGCCATGACGGCAGGCGTCATGCTCCAGGCACCGAGGCGCGGCAACAGAGCGGCAGGCTGGTCGGCGTAGGCATCCGTGAGCGGGATGCGTTCGCACTGCGGAGGCTGTTGCAGGGCTTGGTCATATTCGTCGCGTTCCAAGGCGCTATCGCCAAAGACAACCACAGCGATGCCCTGTTTGCGGATCATGTCCAGGGCCGGCAGGGCCGACGCGGGCAGGTGGCTGACGGCTGGCAGGACCAGCAACCGGGCCTGGCGCAGAACCGGCGGGAGCTTGCCGGACGCGGCGATGTCGTTGAGCTGTCGCTCGCTGAGGAAACCCTGGGTCTGCCCGAGGGCACAGAAGCTGGTCCAGAGGGTGTCCATGGTCGACAGGTGCAAGGACTGACCGTGGAGGACGGTGCTCAGCGACCAGAGGTGGACGACGCTGGGCGGTTCCTGCTGGAAGGCCGTGACGACTGGCGCATGGCGGTTGAGGTCCATGGCGGCGGCGGATACGGCCAGGACGTGGTTGGGGCGGTGGAGGATGCTGCCGGCGAGGTCGGAAACGGGGTCGTTACTGCGTTCCCAGACCCAGAAGGTCGTGGCGCTTTGGCCGTGTAGCGCGCCCTGGATGAGGGCGGAGTAGCTGTGGATGGGCCAGCGCGAGGTGAAATCGCGGTCGTGAATGATGTGATTTTCCGAGTTGAAAACCGGCAGATCGCGCATACTGCGCTGGAAATCGTAGCCCATTTCGTAGCGTTGCCAGCCGTTGTACCACTGCGGGTGGCCGTGGCGTGGGAAATTGCAGGCGTCGTTGCCGTTGATCTGGCTGAGCTGCGCGAAGAGTTCCGGGGAGACGCTCCAGATACCGCCGGGATTTTTGTTGAAATGAGCGGACATCATGATCTTCGCGTGCACGGGTATGGCGGGCGCCATGTCGTGGATGACATCGGCCAGCCATTGATGGAAGGCGGCGAAAGTCTCCTGGTTGAATTGCACGAAATCGTAGGCGATGGCGCCGTCCGGGAAGGGCTTTGGTATCGGGATGTCGCTAAAGGACGCGTAGGCGCTGTGCCAGCGCTGATTGAGCTGGTCGATGCTGCTGTGTTTGCGTTGGAGCCACTGCGGCCATTGGGCGCGGATGTGCGGGCATTGCTCCAGCTGGGTGCTGACGGGCTCGTTGCTCAGGCAGAACGAGTGCAGCGCCGGCGAATCTTTCAGCGCCGGTACGATGGCCCGCAAATAGCGCTCAATGATCGCGCGGGCTTCCGGGGCGTGCACGCAGTACTTGAAGAAACCGCCTTGGCACTCGGCCAACTCGGGCCATTTTTTCAGCGCCCAGTTGGGGAAATAATGCGGGCTGAGCAGGAGATTGATGCTGATATTGGCCTTTTCAGCACGGGCGAAGACGGCGACGAGGTTCTCGATGGGCTTGGTGTTGATCTTGCCGTCGTCCTCAACGATGCCCCGGGGGCCCTGCTCAATTTGGATCATGTTGATGCCGTAGCTGGGGAAGAGCTCAATGTCTTTGCGGACCTGGGCAAAATGGCCGTAGCCGGTGAAAAAGGTCGGCGTCTGCTCAAGGAGGCGGCCATCGGGGAAGCGCTGAGTGGCCAGAAAGGACGATTTGGCGATGGCGATGGGGCTGGTGACATAGCTGGGCACCGGCGTTGGCGGGGGCTGGGTGCCGGTCTTGATGGCCTCGGCCTCGCGGAGGCCGTCCTCAATCATGCTCAGCAGGTCCTGATAAGTCACCCAGGCGCGGTCGGTATTGCCCAGTTTGCAGTCTTGGCGGGTGTCGGCGCTGAAGCGGTCGTAGAGCGCCAGGCGGAGGCGGAGACTGCAGACTGCGGGGATGCGCTCGCCCAGGCCGTCAAGGACCACGGCGAGCAGCTGACGCTGGGTGTCGAGCTGGCCTAGCAGGGACGTAATCAGCGAGGGCGTGACCAGGTGGTACTGGCGTTCGTAGCGGGCCAGCTCGGTGCCCTGGTCGCTGACGGTGGCGCTGATGACGACTTGCGCCGCGCTCGCACCAGCAAGATTGCAGCGGGCGTGGAGCAGCCAGCAACGGCCGCCGGCACCGCCGTCACGCAGGGTGGTGCTAGTCGTGGCCAGAACGCGGCCGCTGTCGGCATCGCGGAATTCGATGAGGGCCTGGGCGTTGGCGGGTGGCGTTTTCAGGCCGACCATGCCGTCGAAGTCGGCAGCGTCGCTGACGAAGAGCCACTGATCGCGAGGGTAGAGACGGGGATCCCAACGCGGGTCGATGAGCTGGTCGCGGCGGGATAGGGGCTTGGGCTGCCGGGGGCTGATCTCGACCGTGTTTTTCGGGTCGTTTTCATTCCATGCCGGTGGTGGCGCATCGCCCTCGAAGAAGCCGACGTTGTCGATCAAAAGGCCGTCGGTGGGGTGTTCGACGACGACCATGAAGGGGAAGGCGGTGGTGTCCGTTTTCGTTTCGAAGCTATGGCTGATGCGTTGCCATTTGCTGCCTGTGTTGGGGATGGCTTTGCGCACACGCCAGCCTTTGCCGCCGCCGAACCAGGCCGACGGGCTGGAATTGGTTTTGGCGCTGAGGCAGATGGTATAGCGGGTGTTGGGCTTCACGGGCACGTCGCCGATGTGACCGAACCAGTTGTAAACGTGGGCGCCGAAAGGCGTCTTGTTGGTGAAGCGGAGAGCGATGCGGCCGTCATCGGCGTCCTGGTCAACAATGGTGAAGGTGGCGTCGGTATTGCGCTGATCCCAGGTCCAGTTTTGCGGCCGCACGGCGCTGATGGTCTCGAACGACGGATTGCTCAGCAGGTTTGGCGCCGGCGCGTAGGGCGCGGCGCTGAGCTCGGCAATACCAGCGGCTGGCGCCGGAATGACGGGCTGGGCGATAAGGGCCGGCGACGCGGCCAAAAGAGCGACCAAAAGCAGGTGGTGACGCATGGCGATTCCTCCGTGGGGGTGGGTGGGACTGAGGGCGCGAGCATGTGAAAACAAGCGCTTACTGTATTACCTACATGACGGATGGCCACGCCTGCCGCCGAAAACGCCATCCTGCGGGGTAATCGGTTAGTGTACACCCCGGCTGGGCAAACACCGGGGACAATTTGCAGGAAACCCACGGCCAGTCGCCGCCCAGCCACCCGACTTTGATTTCCGCCAACCTTTGCGGCAGCGGGTTTCATAGGCGCCATTGATACCGTGTGGACCACGGCTAAAGCGCAGCCCGCTTCGTGCGCGCGACCTTATAGGATGGGGGCCCCCTACGGTGGGGGGGCTGATTTCAAGA
>JAQWBY010000397.1 GCA_028706165.1 Lentisphaeria bacterium
TGACGGAGGACGATGGACGGATCTTTTTGGCAAGACTTGGCGGCGGCGGCGTTTCTCCGTCGTGCCGTGCTGGGCATGGCGTTGACGGCGGTGATCTGCGGCGTGATCGGCAGTTATGTGCTGGCGCAGCGCCGCAGCTACATGGTCGGCGCGGTGTCTCATTCGCTGCTGGGGGGGATTGGCCTGGCGCGTTATCTGCAGGTGGTGCATGGTCTGCTGTGGTTTACGCCGCTGTTGGGGGCGCTGCTGGCGGGCTTGCTGTCCGGGGCGGCGGTGGGTTTGCTGACCTTGCGGGGGCGCCTGCGCGAGGACAGCGTGCTGAGCGCGGTGTGGTCACTCGGGGTCGCCGTGGGGGTGAGCGTGATTGCCATCACGCCGGGCTATGCGGAAGATCTCAGCAGCTATCTCTTCGGTAGCATCATGATGATTTCCACGAGTGATCTATTGGTGATGACTGGCCTGGTGCTGGCCTTGCTCGTTCTCGCCTGGATATATCATCCGCGCTTTCTGGCTCTGTGCTTTCATGAGGAGAATTTGCGGCTGCGGGGTATTTCTTCGGAATGGGTGTCGCTGGTCTTGCAGGTCATGACGGCCATGACGGTCGCCCTGCTGTCGCAGGTCGTCGGCATTGTGCTGGTCTTGGCGTTACTGGTCTTGCCGGTGGCTACGGCGGCGTTGTTTGCGCGGCGCATTGGCGGGATCATGCTGCTGTCGGTGTTTTTGTGTTTCGCCTATTCCTTTGGTGGGCTTTATGTCAGTTATGGGCCGAATTTGCCGGTTGGCGCGACCATTGTTGAGCTGGCCGGCGCCGGCTACTTGCTGGCGGCGATAGCGCGCTGGCTGTGGCGCCGTTGGCGGCGCTGATGCATGCGTGGACATCCTTGCCCTAAGCCTGCCGGGGGAGTAGATTAACGGTTTGCGTTTCGCGTTCCGGCGGCAGCATGCTTCGGCGGTTAGCCGGATGTTTGCCGCAGCACAGGCCGGAATGGCAGCAAGTGGTACAGGAAAAATGGAGAAAGCACGATGAAGGCAGTGATACGGATGGTTGTAGTTGCGTTGCTGTTGGTGGTCGGTCTGGCTCACGCTGACCGCATCAAGCTGCTCAACGGCAAGGAATACGAAGGCAAGGTTGTGGTCAAGGACGATCATGTGACGGTGGTCAATGATAGTGGCGTGTTTCAATTCAAAAAGCAGGAGATTAGTGAAATGAACGGTGAAAAACTCGCAGCGACCGGTAATCCGGTTATCCGCATAGCCACGTCAAAGGGCGATATGCTGGTGGAGTTGTATGAGGACGACGTGCCCAACACGGTGGCAAATATGATCACGCTGGCCGAAAGCGGTTTCTATAAGGGCATGTCCTTTCACCGGGTGATCAGCGGCTTCATGGCTCAGGGGGGGTGCCCCCACTCCAAGCGCGATGCGCAGGGGCGTCCCGGTACTGGCGGACCGGGATACAGCTTTGCTGACGAATTTTCGCCGAAGCTTCGCCATACTGGCCGGGGCATCCTGTCCATGGCCAATTCAGGCCCGAACAGCAATGGCAGCCAGTTCTTCATATGCTTCACGGCGACGCCGCATCTAGACAATCGTCACGCGGTGTTCGGCAAAGTGATTGAGGGGCTTGAGGTTCTTGACCGTTTGGAAAAAATCGGCTCTGACTCGGGCACTCCGAAAGAAGACGTTCGTTTCAATATTGAGGTC
This sequence comes from Lentisphaeria bacterium, assembly GCA_028706165.1. GTDB lineage: Bacteria > Verrucomicrobiota > Lentisphaeria > Oligosphaerales > Oligosphaeraceae > Oligosphaera. Next base: position 1,705 of record JAQWBY010000397.1, read on the forward strand.
GTGAGCAAGCGTGGCCACGAGTATAGCGTCAAGAAGCTCCGCTGAGGCGGTAACGCTCATTGGCCAAATTGCGCGGCATGGCCGGGAGCATGCCCGGTACGGACTCAGGATGTGAAGGGTGAACAGCGTCAGTATGAGACAGTCGAAAGAAGACAGAGGCCGTAGCAGCCGGGCGACACGGCTGCTGGCATTGACGGCGTTGCTGACGCTGCTGGCGTCCTGCCTGAGTTTTGGGCTCAGGCAGCCTCCTGGCTTCGAGCGGATCAATGGCGCTCTCCAGCCAGTTTTTCCGGTGGAGACTCCTGCAACGCATCGCTATGCCCTGATGACCTGGTATTTGTCGGCGACGGCGACACAAACGGCACCTGTGGAGCTGTCACGTGCAGTGGAGCAGATTCGCGATCAGGCGGCGGCAGAACTTTTCCGGCTGTGGGCGGAGCGTCTGACCACGACCACGTCGCCCTTAGTTGTACTTGGCGAAGGCGCGGTACTGCGGCAGGAAAGCGCAATTTTGGCGGCCTATGGTTCGGTTGAGGATGGCCTGCGGCTGGTTGACACCGCGTTGGCGGGCATGCAGGTTCCCATACCCTGCGAGCTGACGGCGGCAGAAGTCGATCAAGATCGTTACTGGCGCAAATTGCCAGCAAAAGACCGGCAGGCGTTTCTGTCCTGGCTGCAGCGCAGGGCGTTGACGGTGCCGGATCCAGCCCATTTTCAACGCGGCGAAATGATATCCGCATTGACCATGGCGCGTGCACAACTGGAAGCACTTGGGCTGATTAAGGCCGCCATCGCCAGCGCCGAGCTGCTCAGCGCTGGTGGCAAGGGCATAGAAGCGCTGGATACTCTGCAGAAAGTCCGCGAGGAATTGCCCTTGGACACGAATCTCACCGTGATCGGCGATACCGAAACCATTGGGCGCCTGCAGGCACTATGGGATGAACTACCCGACCGTTTTACCGCCGCTACCCTTGATGGTTTCGACGGGCGCATTACGCAGCTGCAGAAAAGCTGGCAGCCAGGCAGTGCCACAGGCGGCGACACCGGTACCCAGGCGGCCTTGAACGCGCTGGAAAAAGAGATATCGGATTGTTTGCGGCGCTACCGCCAGGATCTGCGTTTCGCGCCGGCGTTGGGGAGGGCCGACGAGCGCGTCCGCCGGCTGGTGGCATCGGCGGCGGCTTTGCGTTCCGGGCTGTGGCGTAGCGCGTTTCAGGCTCTGGTGAGCCGTCACGAGTACTGGGATGCTGCCGAGCATTTCCGGCTCGGGCGGGAAACGCTGACGCAGGAGGCGAGCCGTGATCTTGAGCTGTATTTCAGCAACAACGCGTCCGGCGAGACGATCAAGACCATCGGTGATACCTTGCGTGATGAGCTTACGGCTGAGTACATGCAGATGCTGCCACTGGCCTATGATGAGCTGCTGACGACTGCGGAGCGGGCAGCGAACATCAACAACAAGCATGGTTTTAGCCTGGCCATATGCATCATGCTGCAACAGATGAGTGCCATCGTGAACGGTCGGGACAAGTGGCCCGAGGCGTTGTTGGAGCAGGTGAAGCGCATGGAGGCACTGCTGGCAAAGTCCCGGCAGACGATATACGACAGTTATGTGCAGCGGACCTTGCTAGTGAACGACATGTCATCGGCGACGCCGGGGGTGGGGCTGACCTACGCTCGGGATATCGAAACCGAGATGCGGGCGATCCTGGACTCCTTCGGCATGGCGCAGCAGGTGCGGGTGGTGGAGCCCGGCATGACGACGTCGCCCTGGGGCTACACGGTCTATGGCGGCGTAGTGGCTAATTTCGACGGCAAGGAGAGTGCCGAGCGACAGACCATGCGCACGGTCCGCTACGCTGGCGAAGTCAAAAGGCAGGCCAATCCCGACTACCAGCCCGACGCACAAGAGCCGCAGACGCCGCGGCAGAAGTCGCCAACCATTTACATTCAGGACATCTACGAGCAGGTAATCCGCATCCGCGAGGTCGAACGGCTGGCGCAGG
>JAQWBY010000398.1 GCA_028706165.1 Lentisphaeria bacterium
AAGCCGCCGCCGCCGGCAACGATGCGACACTGGAAGAGCCGCGACCGCTGTGGCAAAACGTGCTGTATTTCGGCAGCATGGCGGCGATCCTCGTTATTGCCAATTGGGGCAAACCCGCTGGCAGCAGCGGCATCTGGTCGGCTATCTGGAACATCAAGTGGTATTTGACTGGCGCTGCGGCAATACTGCTTGGCGTCATGCTGGTTCGTTATTTTGCCATGCCCCTATGGCAGGTGCTGACAACGGCGTGTCCTGTGGCGCTCCTGGCCTTGGGCTTCCCCAACTATCCGATACTAGCATTCACCGCAGGCTTTCTGGGCTTGGGATTTTTCACCAGCACGTCGAAAAACAGTGACCTCAATGGCTGGTTCGCAGCAAGCTGGGATTTTGCGAAAAAAATCATGCCGCTACTGTTGTTCGGTGTGCTGATTGCCGGGCTCTTGTTAGGGCGAGTTGGCCACGAGGGGCTGATTCCAAGCGACTACGTGGCGAAGGCCGTCGGCGACAACTCTCTGCTGGCCAATTTCTTCGCCTCCTTTGCCGGCGCGTTTATGTATTTTGCCACACTGACGGAAGTGCCGATCCTCGAAGGCTTGCTGGGAGCGGGCATGGGTAAAGGTCCGGCGCTGGCCCTGCTCTTGGCAGGACCGGCCCTGTCGCTGCCCTCCATGCTGGTCATCAATCAGGTGCTCGGACTGCAGAAGACGGCGGCTTTTGTGGCCCTCGTCGTGCTCTCTTCCACCATCGGCGGATATGTTTTCGGAATGCTGTAAGGCCGAACGCCATGCGGCAGTATAGACGAATCGGCAAAAAACCTTGTTTTTGAACTCACTCGGTCAACACAAGCCACCCAACTAGGAGACCCCGATGCTGAAAATCCAAATTTATGGCAGCGGCTGTGACAAGTGCAAACAACTCGCAGCCAATGTGGATGCCGCGGCAAAAAAGCTCGGCCTTGAATTCGAACTGGACAAAGTTACTGACATCAATGCCATTACCGATGCGGGCATTATGATGACCCCGGCCCTTGGCATCAACGGCAAGGTGCTCTGTACCGGCAAGCTGTTAAGCCCCGATGAAGCGGAAAAATATCTGCTTGCAGCAGGCAACTCTGTCGCCAGCGCCGGCGAAACCGCCCCGCAAAAGGGTTCGGAAGGCGACGCCAAAACCGGTGCCTGTTGCTGTGACAGCGCCCCACAACCGCAAACGCCGTCCTGTGGCTGCGGTTGTGGCTGCGGCAGCAGCAAAAAGGCACTGACCGTGGTCCTGCTGCTCTTCGTCCTGATTAGCGTAGCCATGATGGTACTGCGCGAATTCCGGGGTAAAGCAGCAGCGGCATCCGAAAATAACACAGCGCAAACCGCGCCGGCAGTCCCGGTGAACGAAGATACCGTGACCGTCTATTATTTCCATGGCAACACCCGCTGCCAGACCTGCAATAAATTCGAGAAACTGACCAGCGAAACCGTGCAAAAACGTTTTGCCGACCAGCTCGCCAACGGCAGTGTGGCCCTGAAGATCATCAATCGGGACCTGCCGGAAAACGAACACTACATCAAGGATTTCCTGCTGACCAGCAACAGCGTGGTGCTGCAAAAAGGCGACCAAGTCAAGAATCTCGAGGAAATCTGGACGATCATCCGGCAGTCCGACGACGAGTTCATGGCGTACCTTGAAAGAGAAATCAAAGGCCTGGCGGAGGCGCAATGAACGATATGCTGCTTGCGCTTGCCACAGCGGCATGGCTTGGGTTTCTCTGCGCCATCAGCCCATGCCCACTGGCAGCGAACATTGCCGCGATTAGCTTCGTTTCGCGAAAGGTGGGCAAGGTCGTCGTCGTTTTAAGCGCAGGCATTCTCTATACGCTGGGGCGGACTTTGACCTATGCGGTGCTGGGCATGCTGCTAGTCAGTGGCTTAACTGCCGCCCCAGAATTGTCGCATGTGCTGCAAAAATACATGAATCTGCTGATGGGGCCGCTGCTCATTGTCGTGGCAATGATCCTGCTGAATTTGCTAAACCTGCGCCTACCGTCGGGCTCCGGCCTTGTCGATGTCATGCGCAAGAAGACAGAGCAGCTCGGAGTCTTGGGCGCATTTGGACTCGGCGTGATTTTCGCCCTGAGTTTCTGTCCGACCTCGGCAGCGCTGTTCTTCGGCAGCCTCCTGCCCCTGGCGATCAAGATGGAGTCGGGGCTTGTCTTGCCCGGCATATTCGGCATAGCAACCGGACTGCCCGTCCTTGTCTTCGCTTTTCTGCTGGCCTTCAGCGCCAATCACGTCGCCAAGACCTATAACAAAATTGCCCAAATCGAAGTCTGGGCGCAGCGCCTCACCGGTGTGATTTTTCTCCTGGTCGGCCTGGGCATGACCATCACCATCACCCTGGGCGTGAAAGTGTGGTGAGGTGTATGGTCTGTACTTGCCTCCCGTGGACAGCGTGATCGCAGCCATTTGCGAAAGCTCCCGCTGCCATCAAACGCAGCAGGATGCCATCAGCGCGCCATCAGGGCGAAGACGCCCCAGCCCAGGTATTCGCGGGTGTAGGTGGTGTAGCGCAGGGGCTCCAAGCTCAGCTCTGCACGAACTGTTTTCGCGAATTCGTCGTTGGGGTTGGCTTCGAGCCACTGGCGCATGGTGAGCCATTTGGCCGCTTCATAGCGATCCCAGCTGTCTTGATCAGCCAAGACCATTTCCACAACGTCGTAGCCCAAGTGCCCAAATGACGCAACCAGCTCGGACAACCGAAGGAAGTCCGCGATACTCTCGGCTTGGCAGCCCTTGGCGACCTCTTCGCTCGGCGGTACCTGCCGCCAGTAGGGCTCGCCAATGAGGATGATGCCGCTAGGCTTGAGGCTGCGCGTCAGCAGCTCGATAGTACCGGCCACGCCACCGCCAATCCAGGTGGCGCCAATGCAGGCCGCCACGCCAACCTTGTCCTCTGCGACATAACCAGCTGCGTCAGCATGAACGAACGCGACCCGGTCCGCAACGCCGAGCTCTTGCGCACGCAGCTTCGCCTGCTCGGAAAACAGCTGGCTCATATCGACGCCCGTGCCGACGATGCCGTAATCGCGCGCCCAGGTGCAGAGCATCTCACCCGAACCACTGCCGAGATCAAGTACGCGAGTGCCTGGCGCCAGGCGTAACGCCGCGCCAAGAGCGGCGAGCTTCTCGGGCGTGAACGGATTGTGGATGCGGTGAGCGCTCTCGGTGATGGTGAAAATACGTGGAATGTCCATCGCAGTAAATCTCCTTGGTGGCGAAATCATTCAGGATCTGCAATCAATGTATATCCGCAATTGCCGCCGCTGTCAACAGATTGTTTTGATCCCTTCATCGCATCTGCGTTCATCTGCGCAATCTGCGAATACTTCTATCATTCCAAGGCTGGCCGCCTGCGGCTGTTCACAATCGCGTCAGGGCATCGACGACGTCTTGGAGTTGTTCGTGGCCGTTGTCGCTGGCCAGGGTGGGCACTTGTCGTTTGGCATCCTTAACCAGACCGCGCGGGGTTTCGATGACCAGGCGACGGTCGCGGACCTGCAGGCGGATGACGTCCTTCTTGCGGGCGAGGATGCGCACCTTCGTCAGCAACAGCAGCGCCTCACTGGCCGTGGGCAGCTGGCCGAAGCGATCGCGCAATTCCTGCTGGAAGACTTCCAGTTCCGAGAGTGATGACATGCTCTGCAGGCGCTTGTAGCAATCGAC
>JAQWBY010000399.1 GCA_028706165.1 Lentisphaeria bacterium
AGCGCCGGGTCTTGGTGGTGGCTTTCTTGATGGAATAGCCGAAGAAGCCCAGGCGCTTGCCGAGGACGTAATACTCGCCGTGCGCATAGGCCAGCAGGTCGGCCTTGTCAATACGCAGCTTGCCCTTTTTATTGAGGAAGTCCTCGGAGACTTGCACGTTCACAATCTCGGCCAGGAAGAGATCATGCGACCCCAGCTTGATGACCTTCTTGACCTTGCATTCCAAGTTGATCGGACATTCGGCAATCAGTGGCGCGGCGACCTTTTCCGCCGCCACCGGCGTCAGCCCCGCGCCGGCAAATTTATCGCCGTCACGGCCGGATTTGACGCCGCAGTAGTCCGTGGCACGCGCCAGCGCCGCCGTCGGTACATTGACGACGAATTCCTTCGTGGCCTGGATGATCGTGTAAGAATGCCGCCCGGGACGAATGGAAATGCCCACCATCGGCGGATCAGAGCAGACCGTGCCTACCCAGGCCAGCGTGATGATGTTGGGCGCAAAATCATCCTTGCCGCCGCAGCTAACCATGACGGCCGGCACCGGCGCCAAAAGCGTGCTGGGCTTCCACTGCCGCTTGCGAATCTCCCAGTTACTGTCGTCGCCACGACGGCGCCGGGGGGCATTGCCCTCTTCGGCATCCATCCGCGGCGCGGCCTGGCGCTGGCCAAAAACGGCGCGTGGTGACGCGGCCTTACTGCCGGTCGGCGCCTTCTTGGCCTTCGCCGTGCTGGTCGCCGGCTTCTTGTCGCGGCTGCGGTCGCCGCTGGGAGTTGCTTTGCGCGCCATGTTAATTATCTCCTAGTTAGAAATCATTTGGATGTAGGAATGAATCCCCGTTAAAACCAGTCATTGTTGTCTAGTTTCTTAGCCAAGCTGTCGTATTATGCTATATTAGAAAGTTTTGTTTTCCACCCTGCGAAGCGTAATTACATCACTTCGCGCACTATTCAGAGGAGGCATCCGGCGCAATGGACATTGACAAAACGAAACCGTATCCGCTGATCAACAGTTTAGAGTGTAAATCCTGTGGGCGTTGTGTGGACGCCTGTCCGAAGAAGGTCCTGGCCATTGGCACAGTGATGAATCCGCGCGGTTACCACGCGGCGGTGTACCTTGGCAGCGGCTGCATCGGCTGTGGCACCTGTTTTTACACCTGTCCGGAACCGCACGCACTTGAAGTGCACATCCCGGGCAAAGAGTGAGCTCGGCCTGGCCTTCGGCGCAGATAGCACACTAATATATAGTCAAGTTCATCAGCAAGGAATATCATGGCAACAAAACTTGTCAAAGGCAACACCGCGGTAGTCATCGGCGCGTTGTACGCGGGCTCCGATTGCTTCTTCGGTTACCCCATCACTCCGGCCAGCGAGGTGCTGCATGAGGCATCGCGCTACTATCCCGAAATGGGCCGGCAATTCGTGCAGGCCGAGTCCGAAGAGGCGTCGATCAACATGTGTTACGGCGCAGCTTCTGCTGGCCATCGCGTCTTCACGGCGTCGTCCGGCCCGGGCATCAGCCTGATGCAGGAAGGCATCTCCTACATGGCCGGCGCCGAGTTGCCGACGGTAATTGTGGACATCATGCGGGCAGGCCCGGGCCTGGGCAACATCGGCCCGGAGCAGTCCGACTACAACCAGGTGGTCAAGGGCGGCGGGCATGGCAACTACAAGTGCATCGTGCTGGCGCCGAACTGCGTGCAGGAGATGTGCGACATGACCATGCAGGGCTTTGCACTGGCGGAGAAATGGCGCACGCCGGTCTACGTCCTCGCCGACGGCGTCCTCGGGCAGATGATTGAGCCCTTTACGTTCCCGGAGAAGGCCGTCACCCCGAAGATTGATAGCAGCTGGGCTGTCAGCGGCACGGCCGAGACGCGCAAGAATCTCATCACCAGCATCTTCCTGGACTTCGCGCAGCTGGAGGAATTCAACACGCGCCTCCAGGATAAGTATGCCCGCATTGAGGCCGAAGAAGCCCGTTGCGAGGAGCAGCAGACTGAGGACGCCGACATCATTCTGGTCGCCTACGGCATCAGCTCGCGCATTGCCAAGACCGCGATGGACGTCGCCCGCAAGGCCGGCCTGAAGGTCGGACTCTTCCGCCCCAAGACGCTCTTCCCCTTCCCCAAGGCCGCGTTGCAGCGCCTGGCGACCAAGCCCGTGACCTTTGTCAGCGTGGAAATGAGCAATGGCCAACTGCTTGACGACATTCGCCTGGCCATCTCCTGCCAGCGCCCGGTCGAGCTGGTCAACCGCCTCGGCGGCAATCTCATCACCCTTGATCAGGTGATGGATAAAATCAATCACATCGCTGGCAAATAAAGGGGTGGTCATCATGAGCGAAAAAGTCATTAGCACCAAAGGTATCTATCCGGAATTTCCCCGCAAAGGGCCGAGCGCGGCACCGGCGGCGACCCATTACTGCCCGGGCTGCGGCCACGGCGTCCTGCACAAGCTCATTGGCGAGGCACTGGCTGATCTCGGTCTGCAGGACCAGACCGTCATGATCAGCCCGGTCGGCTGCGCGGTCTTCGCGTATTACTATTTTGACGCCGGCAACATCCAGGTCGCCCACGGCCGGGCGCCGGCCGTGGCAACCGGCGTGTCGCGCGCCACGGACAAGGTCGTGATCGCCTACCAGGGCGACGGCGATTTGGCCTCCATCGGCCTGAACGAGACCCTCCAGGCCGCGAACCGCGGCGAGAAGATCGCCGTGTTCTTCGTGAACAACACCGTGTACGGCATGACGGGCGGGCAAATGGCCCCGACCACGCTGATCGGCGAAAAGACTATCACCTGCCTCAACGGCCGCGATCCAATGACCCAGGGCTACCCACTGCACATGTGCGAGCTGATCAACAGCCTGAAGGCCCCCGTCTACGTCGAACGCGTCGCCGTCTCGGACGCCAAGAACATCCGCAATGCCCGCCGCGCCGTACGCAAAGCGCTGGAAATTCAGCGCGACGGCAAGGGCTATACGTTCGTTGAAGTGCTCTCGCCCTGCCCCACCAACCTGGGCACCACCTCGGTCAAAAACAACGACTTCATCAACAACGAAATGGCCAAGGAATTCCCCATTCAGAATTTCCGGGACAACAGCGCCACGGCGGAGCACGTCACCCGCAGCAACAGCGACTTCAGCAAAGAGAAGCTCGACGCGCTGTTTGAGTTGGCGGACATTCCGGCGGCCATCGCCCACAACAGCGCCAATTTCGAGGAAGCCCAGGTGAAGATCGCCGGCTTCGGTGGCCAGGGCGTCCTGAGCCTCGGCATCATGCTGACGCAGGCCGCGCAGGCCGCGGACATGCGCGTATCGTGGTATCCGTCCTACGGGCCGGAGCAGCGCGGCGGCACGTCGAACTGCTCGGTGATCGTGTCGTCCAAGCCCATCGGCTCGCCCGTGGTGTACCACCCGGACCTGCTGGTCGCCATGAACCGGCCGTCATTCGAGCGCTTCAAGAACGACGTCAAACCCGGCGGCACCATCATGTACGACGCCAATATGGGCGACGTGGAACTGCCGGCCGGCGTCAAAGGCGTCGCCGTGCCCGCGCAGGCGCTGGCCGAAGAAGCCGGATCGGCCAAGGCCGCCAACACCATCATGTTCGGCGTCATGCTCGAACTGGGCATCACCCAGCTGCCCGAAGCCGCCTTCGCACGCGCCCTCGAAGCAAACTTCGCCAAGAAACCAAAGCTCATACCACTGAAC
>JAQWBY010000062.1 GCA_028706165.1 Lentisphaeria bacterium
GAAGCCCGGCCCAATCTTCGACAGCCCCGACCGCATCTATAACTCCGGCGCCCATCTCTTCGCGTTGTGGTCGCCCGGCGTCTGCCAGGGACGCATTGAAAATGACTTCAATGTCTATGAGCCCATGCGCTGGGAAGGAAATCGCGGCTACAGCATGACCACACTGATCAGCGCCGGCGATGGCGACAACGTCATTGCTGCCGTCAAAGACTACCTCCAACGAAATCAGCTGCCGCCCTTGCCTGAGTACAATGGTGGCTACCAAGCCGCCCTCGAACTGCTCGCCAAGGGCTGGCTGGATTCAAGCTCCTATGCCGACGGCAAATGGCGACACGCCGTCGTGCCCAACCCCGATCGCTTCGCAGCCCAGCCCGCCGCGGACGCGCTGGTCTTTCTCGCCTGGCTCGCCGGTGAAACCACCGACGCGGCTTTAGCCGCTCGCATCCGCCAGCGCCTCGCAGAAATCCTGCCCAAATACCAGGAGCTGGGTTATTCGTCAGGTGTTTCGCATGGCCGCCACGAGCTGTTTGTGCAGATGTACTTCAACCAGTCTCTGTCCTGGCTGGACCGCGCCGCCGGCGGCGCGCGCGATGCACTGGCCAAACTACGCCCCGATGGCAGTTCTCCCTACGTTGCCAGCCCAACCAGGCGTGACTACGGCGTTACGCACTGGACCGACCATGCCAACGGGTTCACCGCCAACCGCCTCACCCTTCCCGCCTACTACGCGCAGGCCGCCGGCAATCCGGCGTTCCGGGCGGATTTCCTCAGCGCCGTCGATCGCGTTCTCGACCTGTACCGGCACGACGCGCCGCGCGGCGCTCAGACCTGGGAGATCGCACTGCACACGCCGGACATCCTCGGCGCCGCCTACATGCTCAAACTCTGCGTGGCGGCCTACCGCATCAGCGGTGATGAAAAATACCTCCGTGAGGCCGAGTACTGGGCTTTGAGCGGCGTGCCCTTCGTGTATTTAATCGATCCGGCCTTGGAACACGGCCCCGTTGGCCGCTACGGCACCATCGCAGTGCTGGGCGCCACCAGCTGGCGGGCGCCCTTCTGGATTGGCCTGCCGGTGCAATGGTGCGGATTGGTCTATCGCAACGAGCTGCTCCACTATCTGAGCGAACTTCCCAATCGCGAAAAACGCCAATTCTGGCAGCAGCTGGCCGATGGCATCACTATCGCCGGCCTGCAAATGACCCACCCACAGAGCAATGACAAACTCCAGGGCCTGCTGCCAGATTTCTTCATCCTCGCTCAGCAGCACGGCAGTGGCCCGGCCATCAACCCCGGCACACTTCAGCATGGCCTGCCCCAGGCTTTCGGCAAGGCACCGATCTTCAGCACCAAGGCCATCGTCCCTGGCGTCATCGTGCACGCACTGGGCGACATCAGCAACTGGCATGACGCCAACGGCCACTGCGAGCTTGATCTGGCGTTGTGGCCAGAGGGCACCAGCGAAGTCGTCATCTCCGGCCTGAGCAAAGAACCCGCAGCCCTGCACTGGCAGGGCAAGCCTGTGCCTGGCCAATGGTCGGAATCTCACCGGACGCTCATTGTCAGCATCGCCGGCAAAGGCCGGCTGATCATCGAATAAGCAGCCAATGCGGCCTGCCGCCTGAGCCGCATGACACTGCACACGGATGAGCCGGCAGCAATGACGCCCCACAGGCACCCCAGCGCTTCTTGCCTCTCTACAGCCCCGCAACAAGGAGTTCACCACATGTGGCTTTTCTGTAAATCCGGTTTTTTCTCAGCCGTACAACACAGCAACCAGCCCGAGCTTATTCATGTCCGCGCCCGCTTTGCCGGTGATCTGGAAAAACTCTGCCAGACCCACGGCGTGACGCCGGCCATCACGCATACCCCTGGCAATGACTATGCCTATCGCATGGACTTCCCCCGCGCAGTCTGGGCCACTATTGCCAAAGCCGAAGCCGAAGCGATCGACTACGACAACTTCAAGGCCGCCGTCCACGGCCACAGCCCCCGCGATCACGCCTACCTGGGCTGCTGGCATGCCCTCCGCAACGCGCAAGACAAGGGCTGATGCCAAACCGGGAAAAACCTCGCGAAGATACCCGAGACGCAACGAGGCAAACTGCCAAATCGCGCCCGCAGCATGTTGAATAACACAATGCTTGCTTGAGCAAATTCACCTTTTACTTTTGTTTTTGCACAAAATTAGGTATACTATCTGTTCAGATAGGCCGCTGACATACAAACAAAACGCCTCACAATACCGGAGAACCACCATGAAACAAATCGCCTTCACCCTGATCGAACTGCTAGTCGTCATCGCAATCATCGCTATCCTTGCGGCGATGCTGCTGCCGGCCTTGAGCAAAGCCCGGGAGAAAGCGCGCGCAATCAGCTGCACCAGCAATCTCAAGCAGATTGGCATAGCGACAACCATGTACCTGGATGACAATGACAGTGCGCTACCCCAAATGTACTGGAGTTCAGCCTGGCTACCCCCCAACACCTACCGTGCGCAGATGGACCAATATGTCGGCGATGCCAAGACTTGGCTCTGCCCAAGCAAGCCACTAACCTCAGCGATTACCGCCGCTAGCGCAAACTACATTTACAATGTCACCGGGCGGGCGCAGACCACGCGTTTTGCACCAACGGAATTCATCGTCTTTCTCGATGGCATCTTCACAGCTGTCAGCGGCTTGGACGGCCCCACGCAGATCTGGCCGAACACCACGACCAACGCTAACCTACGCATTGATTTCCGGCACAACGACCTAGCCAATACCCTGTACTTGGATGGCCATGTCGATGCCAGAAAGCGCGGATCGGTCATGCCTAGTCATCTGGCATTTAGCACCACTTTCGTACCCTGAGTCGGGCCTTCAGCTTGAGGCACCTACCCGAATACAACGGCGCCGGCTCCACGCAAACACCCCATCGGTAGGCGTGCCCGGTTGTGGAAAAACAAGAAGAGCCCCGTAACTCCAGCGAGTTACGGGGCTCTTTTAATGGTACCGGGCATCGGACTCGAACCAATGACACGTGGATTATGATTCCACTGCTCTACCAACTGAGCTAGCCCGGCAAAAATAGTAACATAATCAACTTACCGCCGCCTAGGCGTCGGACACCTCATTACAATAGCGAACAGCGGTCGAAAAGCAAGTCCGGGTCTGGCAATTTTGTGGTTCTTTCGATGTTTTTTTCAGACAAGCTGAAGGCCATGACCCGGACTGACAAAAGGTGACCGGATGCTCAGACACTGAGCTTGGGCATTTTCTCCAAGACGATCTTTTCTGCCTCGAGATTCCAAAGACCGTTGTTACGCGCACAGGCATCGGCCAGCTCGGCAAACACGGGGTTGGTTTTGCCCAGTTCGGCGAAGTCAGCGATGGCGGTGAGCGGGAAGTCCACGTGGTTATAGATCAGCTTCTTGCCCCCGGGAATATTGGGCAGGTTCAGGGTCGTATCCTTGGCTGCGGTTAGGCCACCGACATGAGTGATCATCATCGCCGGGTTGATCTTGCCCTTGCCCATCAGGTCCAGCGCCTCGCGTATATCGTCCGTCGTCCCACCGCTGGTGCCGACAATATGCGTGCCCGCGTAATGAACATTGTAGAAATTCATTTTGGCAGAGAAAGTCGGGTCGGTCGGGCCGGCGAAGAAGTCCAGGCAGCCGCCAAAACCGAGGATGGCATCGCCCTGCTCCACCACTGGCGCCACTGGGGCGAGGACAAAGACGTCGTCGTAGCCAGTGCCGCCGCTGATAGCCATGAGCTTCTCTACAGCATCCGGGCACTTGGTATTGAGATACACCAGCTCGACGCCATTGGCCTTCGCGTCGGCAGGCGTAAGAATGGACGCGGCGCGGTTCAGCCGGGCGTCATCAATATCCGTGACTACGATGAGCTTCGGGCGGCGCGGACCGTGAATCAGGTAATCAATCAAACCAAGCCCCATGGGGCCAGCGCTGGCCAGGCAGGCACACTTACCGCCTTCGACAATGCCCATGACGTGATTGTAGGTCCCGGCGGGAATGTGGTAATGCGCATGGCAGGCACCGATCAAGCAGCTCATGGGCTCGCTCAAGGACGCCATAAAAAACGCCTCGCCAGTGTATTTCAATAGGCAGTTCATCTCCATCACGCAGGAGGGAATGCGCACGTAAGTCGCATCGCCGCCGATGGTCGTAAAAGAGTAGCCAGGAGCATCAAGAGAGCCCTTGTACATCAGCGCCGGTTGAATCCCAAAACGGTCGCCAGGCTTGAACTGGTCAGCCCATTTTGCGCCGACTTCCAGTATCCGACCCGAAAACTCATGGCCAAGTATGGTCGGATTCGTCGCGCAGTCGTTGGGCACGCGCTTGTGATCCGCCCCCTGCTTAGCGGCCTTGTAGCTGGACATGCAGATCGAATCGCTTACCACCTCGGCGATAATACCGTCATCGCCGCAGGGCGGCAACTCAAATGTCTCAAGCCGGAGATCACACTTACCGTAAATACGCAACGCAGTCGTTTTCATCGCTTTATCCTCTGGTATGGTGGTTTGCCTTCACCCGCCGGCCGGCAGCAGGTAAACACAGGTCGAAGCAGTTCTACCTGACTGGATCCTCGCTAGACGCAAACTATGTAATGTAACCCTCTTCGTCTACAGATCAAAATGAGTCCAATATCACGCAACTACCAATGTAATCGGCCAACCGTTGTTAATGGCTGCCACACCTGCCGCAGATGTCAATCCCAGGTAAGCAAGTGAGTTCCATTGCCCCTGGGGCCCCAGTCAGCTTCGCCGACTGGGGCCAAAGGAGCCGAGGAACACGAACAGGGTCGCCCTAGGCTGGACTTTTTCGCGCTTTCAGCGCTTCTGCCGCTTCGCGGCCAGGGAAACGGGCACGTTTGACTCAGCCAGAAGCTCTATGGCTCAATTATCAATGGGTGACCGATTATCCAATGTAATCGGCCAACCGTTGTTAATGGCTGCCACACCTGCCGCTGTCCCTGTGACTGTCTTGATCGCCCCGCTCAACCCATTATCCGCTTGGCTGTTGTGAAAACGCCACCCCCGTGCACTGCGGACAAAAAGTTAATGTGCGAAATCTTGTGATGAAACGTGGTATCGCCAATCGCTGATTCCTTGTACCAAGGTAACCACGTCTTTTTTATGCGCAATGGATTTTTCAATAACCTTATCATCGATAAGCGATGAGCGAAATTTCCCCGTAGAGGCATGTCAAGTATCTCTTTCCATCACCAGATTTCGCACATTACCGACAAAAAACACCTCAGTAATCAATCACAACGAGATATTCAAAGCAGAGACTGCATTGTGAATATATTGCACTTAATGATAGTTGTTTTGTACATTTGTTTCACTGCAGATATTTACCACTCCAGTCTACGCAAAGTCATCAGGGCAAATGATTCTTTATTAGAAAAATCTTTTTTTGGAAGTATTCAAAATTATCACATAACAAACTGTTTTTCAGTGACATGAATGGCACTTGCATATTCGTTTTTATGCTTCTACATTAGCCATATGGACGGCGTTGCCACGGCGATTGCATTCTGTTTATTTCATTATCCTATTGTCTTGGAGTCATTAAGCGATAAATGAAAGAAGACTGCACCGTCGTCTTCTTTTCGTCGCCATCAGCTGCAGGACGCCTTCGTGCTTCCTCATACATGCCGACCGTACGTTTTTTCTCATAGTCAGTACCTAACGGCGCATTACGCAAGGAGTCACAACCATGAAAAAGACCTTACAACGTAACCGTGGACCGGCCTCGACCTTGCTTACGACACTCATGGCCTTGGTTCTTGTCTTCAGTGCGTTTGCCCACGCTCAGGACGCTCCCGATCCGGAAGAAGATTACGACTATGAGCCTTATACCTACGGCTCCACCAGCGGCGTGATCATAACGGCCTACTGGGGCCAGGAACAAGTCGTGACCACCCCCACAACCTTGGGCGGGCTGCCCGTCATTGCCATCGGGCCGGGTGTGACCAGGCCAATCATCAACATGGGCATGGGCCCCATGGGGCCGGGCGACTGGAATCCCAAGGGTTTCAGTAACACCGGTGTGACCACCCTAACCATATCGGAAGGCGTACTCTTTATCGGCGAAGCCGGCTTGGCCAGCTGGGGACTGACCAACGTTTCCCTCCCTGCCTCACTGCAAGACTGCGATGGCAACCCCTTCTTCGGCCGGGATGAACCAAACACCGAGTTGGTCATCACCGTGGCCGAAGGCAATGCCAACTTCGCCGTTGATCCGACCAGCGGCGCGCTAATCAAAAACGGCACCCACTTGATTTTCTGGCCCACGCAGGCCGCCAAAAACGCCGCGGTGGACGGCGTTCTTACCGTACCCAACGGAGTAACCCACGTCGGCACCCGGGTCTTGGCGTGGAATCAGTACTATGATGCTAACAC
Source organism: Lentisphaeria bacterium (assembly GCA_028706165.1). Lineage (GTDB taxonomy): Bacteria > Verrucomicrobiota > Lentisphaeria > Oligosphaerales > Oligosphaeraceae > Oligosphaera. The sequence goes on from JAQWBY010000062.1 coordinate 6,415, forward strand.
TCAGCAATACCTGTTCTACTTTGACAGTATCGCCATCCCAGAGGGAGTCACGCACATCGCTGATTGCGCTTTCTACGAATGCCAACTTAAGTCTCTCCTCCTGCCGACATCATTAACCACCCTGGGCCTTTGGGTGGCCGGAACCGCGCCGCTGCACTTGCCAGCCAATCTTTCCAGTCTCGCCGGCCATCCCTGCCCGGATAACGCCATCACCGTTGACGCCGGCAACACGAATTTCCGCATTGACGAGTCCGGCTATCTCCTGAACACCGCCGGCGATGTCCTCTATGCCTTCACACACCCGGCAACAAGAACGACCACAGAATCAAGAATGCCTGGCACAGTCAAGCGAATAGCCCCCTTGGCCATGTTTGAAGAAGACGTTAGGGCTATAATTTTGCCGACAAGCCTGGTGACCATTGATACCGGTGCCTTTGCGTACAGCTATGGTTGGTTTAGCACCCAGCAAATGCGTTCGCCAGTTCTTCCTGACAGCGTCACCACTATCGGCGATTACGCGTTTCTCAACACGGATTTCGACAGCGCCCTGCCTGCCAGCCTCACCACCTTGGGCAAATATGCCTTTGCCTATAGCTACAACCTTGCCAGCGTCGTCACCCCACCGGGGCTCAAGATCATTCCCGAAGGCTGTTTTTCGCGATATCCCGATGGCCCCGATCTGCATATTACCCTCAGTGAAGGCTTGGAAGTCATTGGCAAAAATGCCTTCCAGGCATCTAACGTTTCGGCAATTTTGTTACCGGCCTCGCTGCAAAGCATGCATCCCACGGCCTTCTCAGGCTTTTCCCGATGGAACAACATCTCGCCATTAAAAGCCTATGAAATTGCCCCGGGCAATACCCACCTGAAGGTTGTGGATGGCGTCATCTTCAGCGCCGACGGCAAGACCCTCGTCGCCTGGCCACAGAGCAAAACACCCAACTACCGCATACCCGACGGCACTGAACAGATCGGCCCCTACGCATTTGCCAATTCGTTTCTGGCCGGCTTTGACGACGTCCAGCTCACGCCCAGTCTGCTAATTGTTCCGGCATCGGTGACCACGCTCTATGTCACCTCACTCCAATGCGAAGGGTGGAATTTCAAGGAAGCCAACGCCTATTTCCTCGGCGCCGCACCGGACATCATCGAAACCGATGAACAGGGCGGCCCCATGGTGATCAATTACAGTTCGACTTTCCAGCAGTCATGGGAAGAGAAATTGGACAACGATACCACGCCTCCGACCTATGGCAGTTATACCGTCAACATGATTAATGGCGCCATTGTTCTCCCCACACTCACCCGTCAGGATGGTGTTAGTGGAGAAAACGAGCCCTTCTTCCGCAACCAACTCGTCCTCGTTGCCGGCATGACTGGCAGCGACACCAGCGGTGTCACCCTCCGCTATACCCTGGATGGCAGCGAGCCGACACCGGTCAGCCCCGCCGTCGAAAATGGCATCATCACCCTCACCGGCGGCAACGCCACAGTATCGCTGACACCCTACCGCCCCCTTACTCGCGAAGAAACCCCCTGTGGCCCGACTATCGTCAGACAATATCTCGACACTGCCGCCATCAATGCCGCACTCAACAACGACGAATTGGTCTTCACGACCAACGCCGCCCTCCCCTGGTCGCCTTTGAGCACCGGCGATTACACCGGAGCTACCAATGATGTTATGCAGTCCTTCATCGGCACCATCGGCACCGAGGGGGCATGGCTACGCACAACCGTCACCGGCCCGGGACTGCTTAGCTTCTGGTGGCGGGGCAACGATTACTGGGGCTACCGCGAGTTGAATTTTGCAGTCGACGAAACAACTCAGCTGAGCTACAGCGGCGATACCACTTGGCGGAAAGCGTACTTCCTCGTCGGCGAGGGCCAGCATAGTCTCGCCTGGACAGCCGACTACGCCAACAGCTACGCAGACTCCGGAAACTATTTTTTGGACCAAGTAAGCTGGACTCCTGCCGGCGAAAGCAGTTTTCAATACGCGCTTCTTGGCGAAGAGCCTTTCCAAACCCTCAGACTGGTCAATTATATAGGTAGCGACACTGATGTTGTTATCCCCAGCCAGGGCGATGGCGGCCTGAGCGTGAACTCCCTTGACATTACCGCCTTCGCGTGGAATCCCTTCGTCCAAAGCATCACTTTCCCGTCGCACTACTTCACCACATTCAACTTCTACAGCGAAAACGGCTTGGATAGCTGTTTGAACCTGGCAAGTTTATTCTATACCGGCACGCCACCCAACCAAGTCCCCAGAATCCCCTTCTGGGTCGCCGTCTACTATCCCTACAACCACGACGACACCTATGGTACCGGCTATGGCAGCTGGACCTACTACCTAAGCAACTACGCCAGCTACTACAACAGCGGCACGCCATTCCTGCCCATCGCCTATCCTACCGTGGGCGCACCGGTCATTACCCGCCAGGACGTGACCCGCGAAGCGTCACCAGACAGTTTCGCCGGCACCACCCAAGTCACTTTCACCAGCGAAACCGATACCGTCGTCTTTTACACCACCGACGGCACCTACCCTACAGCCGAAAGCCTCTCCGAAAACCTCCTGACCATCACCACGACCAGTACCATTATCGCCCGCGCTTTCCGCGACATTGACGGCGTGTACGTCCCCTGCAGCCCCATCACCCGCCGCACTCTTGTCAATACCGATGAGTTCAATGCCGCCGTCGGCCTGGGCATGGACGGATTCAGCTTCCTTACCGAGGGCGACCAGCCATGGATGAATAAAAGCATGTGGGATAGCACGAGCAATTATTCGCCGGCCGTCGGCACCGACGGCCTGCGCCCGGGACAAACATCATCCCTGTTCCTCGACTTCACCATGGAGGAAGAAGGCGTCGTCAGTTTCAAACAGTACTACTCCTATTACTATCAAACCGACAGCCGCGCCACCCTGCACATCTTTGATGCGGACGATGACGAGTACCTATACCAAAAAACATCGACTTACTTGAGGAACAACTGGTGGCGACATACCATGACGCTGCCCGTCGGGACCTACACCGCCGTATGGACACTGACAACCCCTGAATCCGACTTCAGCGGCCCGTCCATCGCCATCGACGACTTCCGCGCCGGCAGTAACCGTTGTACCCTTACCTTGCTCAGCGATCCCGCAGCCGGCGGCGTGATGTCCGCCGACAATGTCATAGGTGACATCTTTAACGTCATCGTCGGCCAAGACGTCGTGATCAGAGCCCAGGAAAACAGCAACTACCTGTTCTCCAGATGGAGCGACAACGGCACCAACTACACCAGTACCTCCCGCACCGTCACCATCCAAGACCCCACCGACTTGGCTGAAGACCCCAATACCTACACCGCACAATTCGTCGAGGCAGCGTATATCACCACCGCCTCCGAGCCGTACGGCTACGACGCCGGCGGAATCTATTACGGCAACCGAAAATATGCCCTTGGGCAGAACGTGACTCTTTCCGTCTACAGCAAATTAGGCTGGCGTTTCAACCGCTGGCTTGATGATGATGACGACCCCGAGACCGCTCCTATCCCCGACAATCGCAGCTTCACCTGCTCAGCCGAAGACCGTGATCGCACCTACACGGCGCAATTCACCCGCATCATCAAAGTCAATACGACGGCGCGTTACCTCGTCGCTAACAGCCAATACAGTTCCTACGGCGGCGGCACCATCACCGGCAGCGGCACATATGACGTCGCTGATCCCGATGCCGCCATAGAAATACCCTTGACCGCCACCCCCGAAAGCGATGACTTCGTCTTCCTCGGCTGGGACGACAACCGCAATGACGTCATCGACGAGGGCGAAGACCGCAATGCCGCGCGGAACCTGCAGTTGACCTGGGCTGACCTCGCCAACGACACCTACACTTTCAATACCAACGCTCTCTTCGAAAGATGGTCAACTGTTACGGTGGATTTCTACGAGGAAGGCGACGAAAATCTCGGTGCCATTGTCGTCACCGACAGCGACGGCAACGAAATACCCCTCGCCGATCTCCAAGCCGGCAAGCGTTTCCCGGTCGGTTCAACCCTTACTCTCACGGCCATGGCCAACGCCGGCGCGCGCCTGCACAGCTGGATACAAAATTACGGGGTATACAACAATACCACTTCTTCCATTGATATCACCGTCAGCAGCTACGAAAGCAACAATCGCTACTACGCCAATTTCATCCGCGTCATCTCTTACCAAGCATCACTGGTGCCCGACAGTCCCGAAGGCGCCACCATTGTGGTGACCGACTACTACACCGGCAACGAAATACCCATCAGCGGCTCCTTCGACTTAGGAGCCACTGTGGTGGTCACGGTCACCCCGCCCGAACACTACCGGGTCGTCTGGCATGACGACGTCAGCCAAAACACCCGCTACTTCACCATCAGCGAGCCCCCCGAGGAAAACAATTTCACCGTGCGCTTCGTGCCCACCTACACCATCGTCCTCGCCAAAGAACCCGCCGATTGCCAAGGCTGCTATCTCTACGGTGCCGGCACCTACGACCTCGGCACCGAAGCGTCCTTGTCCCTATACACCTACTATGGCTATTACTGGCGCTTCGTCCAATGGACCGACGGCAGCACCCAATACAACCGCGCCTTCAATCCGGAAACCAGCGACACCTACACCTTCACCGCGCAATTCGAACGCTACGTTCGCATCAGAGCAAACGTCGCCAGCGGCAACTACTACTACGCCGGCAGCTTCACCGGCACCGGCGATTACGCCGTTACCGACACCGCACAAGACGTCACCGTCACCGCCGTCCCCCGCGAAGGCTACCGCTTCGACCGCTGGACCGACGATGGTGCCACCGCCCTCGCCGATCCCACCAACCCCATCCGCGTCGTCGGCATCAGCACCGCCGATACCGACATTGTCCTCGTTGCCAATTTCGTCAAAACCTACCAGGTCTCCGTGGGCATTTATCCCGGATCAGAAAACTTTGGCGCCATCACCCAGGGGGCTCTCAGCAATGCCACGATTGACGCCGGAACCGCAATCTCCTTCACGGCCACGCCCAATACCGGGGCTCAATTCATCAAATGGTGGCTCAATGGCTACACCTACTATACGAGCACTGACGCCACGCAAACCATTTCCGTCGACCGAAACCTGAACTTCCAGGCCGAATTCTCCAGCGAGGCCGACATCTCCATCGGCATTGCCGCCGGCCAAGAGGACTGGGGCTGCCAAGCCGGCGTGGTCAACACCAATAACGCCATCGTTCCCTCTGGCACCTATGCCGTCGGCTACCGCTACACCATCGAGGCCCGCCCCGCCGCCAATCACCGTTTTGTCAAATGGTCTGACGGCCACACCGGAGCTAGCCGCTCCATCGCTCTGACCGACGCCGGCATCGCCCTAACCGCCACCTTCGCCCAAACTGCAACCGTCACCATGGATTTCAAAACCAACCCGGCAGTCCTACCAGACGGCCTTGCCTTCCCGTACATGTACTACCACTTCAACAATGGCTACCAAATCTGGTTCCAGCCGGACAACCCGCAGGCAAATATTCGCACCCTGGATGTCGGCACCTACAATGTCGGCTACAGCGTGTACGGCGACTGGATTGCCCCTGCAGCCGACGCCATTACCCTCAATGTCGGCGACGCCATTACCTTGTCCAAAACCTTCAATCTGATCACCAAGGGCAACCTCACCGGCTATCTCAGCCCCTCCGAAATCGCCGGCGCCTGGCGCGTCAAAGGCACCCTCGACTGGCTTGCCAGCGCCACTACCCAAAACCTCGAAGCCGGCGACTACACCATCGAATTCCAAGCCGTTACGGGCTGGCTCACCCCCGCCGAGCGCCAGGTCACCGTCATCGCCAACCGCGGCGTCAATTTCACTGGAATTTACTCAGCTGTCGTCCCCGGTGTGCAATTAAGCTTCTCGCCCGTCGAAGTGTCTGAAGCCGCCGGCCCCAACGCCACCATCGCCACTCTGCGCCGGGTTGCCTTGGACGGCAATCCCATCGACCTCACTAAAGCCCTCACCGTCTACCTCAGTGTGAGCGAAGCGCAGGCCCTCCTGCTCCCAGCCAACTCCATCCTTATTCCCGCTGGCCGCGAATTCACCCAGTTCCCCGTCGGCGTCATAGACAACGCCGTCCTGGAAGATTTCCTGGTTGACGAGAATCAAAACCAGCTCGGCCGTGGCCGCCTGATCACCCTCGCGGGCACCGTCGCCATGAGCGCATCCTGCAACTGTAACGGCAAACCCACCGATGGCGTTGGTGAACGCCCCATTGCGGCCGATTTGATCCTTTGGGACAACGATGGCCACGCGTTATCTGTCGTCATTTCGCCATCGACTCTTCCGGAACGAGACGAACTCCACTCTCAAGCCCTCACCATCAGCCGCAACGACGAGGTGCCCACGGGTGACCTTTCCATCACCATCACGGCCTATGTCAGCGGCTCGGCCACGGCCGATGACGGCACTGAAATACAGTTCTGGCTGGATGGCGCGCGCCTACCCTTCGCCACCGCCAACGACCCCACGGCGTCCCTGGTCACTATTCCCGACGGACAGCGCAGCGTCAAAATCGACGTCCTTGCCTGCAACGACGGCAAGGTCGATGGCAATCAGGTCATCTCCATCTTCGCCGATGCAAACGGCTACTCGCCAGGTACCGGCTGGGCCATGGTCAGCGACCTCAGTTTCCCGGACTACTCCATCAAAAACCTGACCACGCCCGCACAAGCGCTGGAATCCGACAGCGTCCATCCTCTGCCCTTCACCCTCTTCAATGGCGGCAATATGGACGCCCCCATCGGCCTGCAAATCCCCATCGCGGTCCATGCATCACGCACGAACAGCATCAGCAACGACACCCTGCTCATGTCCTCCCATATCGTCGTTAGCAACAACCATCCGCTCCCCAAAGGCGGCAGCATCGACACCGTCTTCAATGTCCCACTGGATAACCTCGCCCCCGCCAACGATTGGCGCTTCTGCGTCGTCGTCAACCCCAACGGCTCGCTGCGCGAGGTCAGCACCTTTGACAACCAAACCTGGAGCGGCCAGTTCCCGATCGACGCGTCCTACAACCCGCAGCTCGACCCCATCGCCGCAGGCACCTGGATTCTCCCCAACGGCAGCCTCGAACTGACCGGCACCGTCACCAAGTCCGCCACCAACGCCACGCCAATGCCCGATGTCGCCCTGGATGTCTATGTGGTCATCGGCGACTACCGCCGCGTCATCCCCGCCACCAGTGACGCCAATGGCGCCTTCAGCGTCACCTACACCCCCGCCCAGGCCGAACGCGGTCAGGTCATTGCCGGCGCCTGCTACCCCGGCACCGACACCAAGGCCAAACAACAGGAGTTCGACGTCCTCAGCTTCGGCTACCGCGCTGGCGGCAACTCCTACATCTTCTGGAATGTCACCACCGACACCCCCAGCAACTTCAGCATGACCATCAGCAACCCCAATACCACCCCGCTCACCGGCATCCAGGCCAGCGTGGCCCTGCCAGACCCGGAATTGATGTTGCCCGTGCCCAACTTGGATACCATCCAGACCAGCTTCACCGATCTGCCAGATACCCTGGCTGGCGGCGAAAGCATCGTCATCAACTACAGCGTCACCGCAACGGCAGCCACCCCCGGCCGCGATTATCAACGCCCGCTCCTGCGCTTCACCAGCGCCGAAGGCGCCGAACTGAACATCCCCATCTACTTCTTTGCCATTCCGCAATTTGCCAAACTCAGTGTCAATCCCGTCAGCGTTGACACCACCATGCAGATCGACGTCAGCCGCCTGATCGACATCACCATCAGCAATACCGGCGCCATCGAAACCGGCCCCATCACCATTACCGCGCCAACGCTGTCATGGTTAACCATCGCCTCGGGCGCCACCATGGCCAGCATCCCCGCCGGCGGCTCGGCAACCCTTACCCTCCAGCTGCGCGGTGATGACAATACCGCCCTCGGCATGCCGCTGAGCGGCGCCATCGCCATCAACGCCGCCAATGCCCAGGACGGCGTCCGCCTGCCCTTCCGTGCCATGGCCGTCTCCGAAGACAAGGGCTCCATCCGCGTCTCCGCCGTGGACGAATACACCTACTTCGAAGAAGGCAACGAACCACGCCTCAAAAATGCCACCGTCACCGTCAAAAACCCCTACACCGGCGCCATCCTCGGCACCGGCAATACCGGCGAGGACGCCTTCTGCATCATCGAAAACATCCCCGTCGGCAAAGCCCAGGTCGTCATCAGCGCCGATCAGCATGAAAGCGCCACGGACATCATTGACATCGCCCCCGGCCAGCAAGCCACCGTCGAGCTCTTCCTCAGTTTCCAGGCCATCTCCTACAAATGGGACGTCGTCCCCACAGAAATCGAAGACGAATACGAGGTCGTCCTCACCGTCGTCTATGAAACCAATGTGCCCATGCCAGTCGTACGCACAGACATGCCCACCAACTTCACCGATATGCTCCCCGGTACCACTCGCATGGTCAACGCCGTGCTCACTAACGAGGGCCTCATCGCCGCCCATAACGTCCGCCTGGACTTCTACAACGCCGGCAGCTTCACCTTTGAGTGCACCCAGCCAGACGATGGACAGACGCTGCTGCCACAACAAGCTGTTGTCCTGCCCGTCATCGTCCGCCGCGCCGCATCCGCAACCCGTACCGAAGACCCCTGCACAACCAGCTCGGTCACCGTGTACTACTACGAATGCGGCAAAGACTTCAAATGGCACCGCTATGAAAAACAAATGCAGCTACGCATTTGCCCGCCCGCAAACTGGGGCGGCGGTGGCGGTGGCGGCGGCGGCTTCTCTCCGGGCGTGCCGTACATCGGCTCTGCCTGGGTCACCCAGCCAACCATCCCCTCGTTGCCCTCTCTGCCTGAAAGCTGCATACCCTGCCAAAACGGCCTGCTCAGCTCCGCCCTAAAATGTGGTCTAG
>JAQWBY010000063.1 GCA_028706165.1 Lentisphaeria bacterium
AAAACAGCTTTGTGGGCATCGCGGTTGGCGCGGCGATGATGGGCCTGCGGCCGGTGGTGGAAATCATGTTCATGGATTTCCTGGCGCTGGCGTTGGACCAGCTGCTCAACAGCGCGGGCAAACTGCATTACATGTACGGCGGGCAGGTGACGGTGCCCATGGTGCTGCGTACGCCTGGCGGCGCCAAAGGCGGCTACGGCCCCAGCCATTCGCAGATGCTCAGCAATCTCCTCGTGGGCATACCCGGCATCAAAGTCGTGGCGCCATCAACGCCGGCGCAGGTGAAAGGCATCCTCAAGGCAGCGATTCGCGATCCCAACCCCGTCGTCGTCATTGAGAACAAACGGCTGTATCCCCAGCGAGGCTACGTACCGGCGGAGGACTACGTCCTGGCGCTGGACAAGGCCGTGGTCGCCGCAGCCGGCGCGGACATCACCCTGATCAGCTATTCGTCCATGACGCCAGTATGTCTGGCGGTAAAAGAAGCCCTGAAGCCAGTTGGCATCGACCTCGAAGTCCTGGATCTGGTCAGCCTGCAGCCGCTGGACAAGGAAAGCATCTTCGCCAGCGTCCGCAAAACCGGCCGGGTGATCATCGTGGAAGAGGCCTGCCTCACAGGCGGCGTCGGCGCCGAAGTATCCGCGCTCATTTCCGAGCACTGCCTGGATGCCTTGGAGGCGCCAGTCATGCGCGTGGCCGCCGCGGACATGCCCATACCCTCCGCGCTGGCGCTGGAGAAATTCGTGCTGCCGCAGGCGGAAGACATCGTCGCCGCCGTCAAACGCATCCGGGAGTACTGAGAGACGACGCGAGCCACCACCTTCCCCCGGCAATGCTCAGGCGCTCGGCGCTTGACGTGACGCGATGCGTTCGAGAATGGGTTGGAGCAGGCTGTCCGGCACCTGAAAAGGATGACCCTTGCCAATGCCCAGCTGCAAACCGGGAATGTTCTCACCATGAAAATCCGTGCCGCCACTGAGCAGCAGGCCGCGTTCGCGGGCGATAGATCTGACTGTGTCAGTCTGGCCCTTGGTATGTTCGGGGTAATACGCCTCAATGCCGTCCAGGCCGTCGGCCAGGAGTTCTTCGACAATACGCTGGCATTTGCTGCCGGTCATACTGTTGCTGGTCATGGGATGCGCCCAGATGCTCACGCCACCGGCGGCGCGGATCGCCTGCAGGCATTCGGCCGCGCTTGGGACTTTGCGACCGACGTAGGCGGGCTTGCCGCGGCCCAGGTAGCGATCAAAGGCGTTCCGCACCGTCCGACACAGACCAGCGCGGACCATCGCCTTGGCAAAATGGGGCCGTCCCAGGACGGCATTTTCATTGCAGGACCGGACCTGTTCCAGGCTCAAGTCGACACCGACTTCACGCAACTTCACCAGCATCTGTTCGTTGCGCTGGTGGCGGTAGTCCACCAGCTGCGCCATCAGCGCCCGCAGCATGGCGTTGGCCGGGTCAATGCCAAGACCCACCAAGTGGTAATGCTCGCCGTTGCTCACCGCCCCAGCCAACTCCACGCCGGCAAGAAAAGTGATAGTGGGAAATTTCTTTCCGGCATTCATAAATGCCTCGACACCATCTATAGTATCGTGATCCGTCAATGCGAGAGCGCTAAGTCCCGCAGCGTGAGCCTGAGCCGGCATTTCATCTGGGGCGACCGTCCCGTCGGATGCTGTGCTGTGGCAGTGTAGATCAATCATCGGATTGGCAGCCTTTCTCATACAACAAGCAAGATTTCGCCGCCGCCGAGAGCATTCTTGTCTCGTGTGTGCGGACGCGGGGAAATGGCCCCGCCAGGTAACGGGCCAATATAGCTCCGAATTGCGCTGGAAAGGGTTTTGGACATGAATCTGCGAGTCGTCAAAGGCGATAATCCCGGTCAGGACATCACGGTTGATGGCGGCGTTTTCGCCATTGGTCGCGAGAAGGACAATAGCTTCGTGATCAACGACCCGGGCATCTCTCGGCACCACTGCGTCTTCCGCCGCGAAGGCAGCCAGTGGTGGGTGGAGGACCTCCAGAGCGTCAATGGCGTCGCCGTCAATGCTGTGAAAATCACCGAGAGGACCCAGCTCAAGCCTGGCGACGAGGTCACCGTTTTCAACCACATCTTTGTCTTCGAGCCGATGGACGTGGTACCCGTTGCCGCGAATGGCCTCAAGGTGCGCAAGCTCGAACAACTGCCCGGCGACACGTCGGCCATCGCGCCACCCGGGGCGGCGCCAACTCCAACTCCAACTCCAACTCCAGCGCCGGCTTCAGCTTCAGCGCCAGCCTCAGCGCCAGCCAGCAACAAGGCTGAACCGGCGGCCAGCAATGGCCCCAGCCCGATCATCCTGATCGTGAAGATCGCCATGCTGTTGATCATCCTGGCCCTTGCCGGCTATATGGCCATGCTGATGTTTTCCGGCGATCCGCAGGCCGGCACCGAGCCCATGGAACTGGCCGCCGCTGGCGAAACCGCCGCCGCCACTCCCGGCACCGGGGCAACCGCAACGACGCCCGGCGCCGAACAAACGACGGCACTACTTGACCCGGCGACCCTCGACCAGCTGGAGGCACCCGTTGACGAAGCGCCGATGTTCGCCCCGCTGACCGACGCCGCACCGCAGGCCGAGCCAACCAGGCTGCGGCCCCTCCCTCAAGCCAATGCCGGCGGTGGGGGCGACGGCGACGATGATGACGGTGGCGCCGCAGCACCACTAGTCGCCGGCGCGGCGGTCAATCTCGTCCTGGTGACCAGCGATCCCAGCGACGCCGAGGTCTATCTTGACGACCAGCCCGTCGGGACGACGCCCTTGTTGCTGCGTGATACGTCACCTGGACGGCACATGTTGGCCCTGCGCAAGGACGGCTACGAAGATCTCACCCGGCAGATACAGGTTCCGGATCAGCTGCCGAGCCGGCCCCATCAACTGCGGCTCAAAGCCGGCACGTTGCTGATCACCTCCGAGCCCAGTGGCGCTTGGGTCATGCAGGGCCGGCGCTTCCTCGGTTTGACCCCGTTGCTGCTCAGCGACCTTCCCGCAGGCGAGCACGAATTTATTCTGCGTGGCCCCGGCTGCGAGCCGCATAAGGTCGCGGCGTCAGTCAACCCTGCCGCCGGCGAAACCGTGCGTGCCGAACTGGCTTCGCTGCTCGGCAACATTGAGCTGAATAGCCGGCCACCCGGCTGCCGAGTGTATCTCGATGGCGTTCTCATGGGCGAAACCGTCGAGATGGCGGGAAACCCCATGCGTGCTGAGCCCTTTGTACTCAATTCCTTGGCTGCAGGCCCGGCCTTGTTGAAAGTCGAGCATCCTAGTGGCATCAACGTCACCGGCAAAGTCACGATCCCCAAGGGCGGCACCGTCCGTCAACAGGCGGCACTGTGGGTGCCGACCCACCGCCTCACCCTCATTGACGGCGTAGTCAAGTTCGGACTCCTCCTTGAAGAAAACGAGCTTGGCGACGTGGCGCTGGAGGAAGTCGGCCGTCGCAGCGCTCGGTACCTCAAACCACAGATCGCCGAACTGCATCGCCTGAGCAATGCCGAGATCACTGATTATATCGCCCAAAGCAACAAGAGTCGCCAAGACGCCGCTGCCGGCGGCGAAGCCTTGGAACTGGCCCGCAAAGACGACTTGGTCATGAATGTCGCCGATATGCTCCAGGATCTGCGGCGGCTGACCATCAACGACTTCAATGCCGCGTATCGCGACAAGCAAATACGCATCAGCGGCAACTCATCGACGCGCTATAAAGACAACACCGAGAACATAGTCGTCGAGTTCGGCACCAAGGCCATTCGCTGCACATTTGAAAAAAACACGCCCAACGAAGACTGGGAGATCATCTCCCAGGCCGCCAAAGCCAAAACGCCCATATCCGTGCGGGGATTATGTGAGGGCATCACGAACGACATCGTCGTCATGAACAACTGCTCGCTGGTCATGGGATTCCAATAGCCGCACCGCCGAGCAGGTGAGGGCAGGCCTTGGGCTGCCAAAGCACCAATTTCTACAAAAATCTGCGACAATCTGCGGATAGAATGCCGTCCTCACAACCTCTTGCTGGACGCGTCCACCGCGTCTAGCAAGAGGTCGTCCGAAAACGATATTTGCCCGTCTTTAGCGTGCTTTCGGCCTTTCATTAGCCACAAAATAGCCATGACTTCTGCGAAAACAGCGGTAAAAAGCCCGGCAGGAGCTCTCGATAGCTGAAAAGGGATAGGTGGGGGAGCGCGAGGGGGAGGAAAGGGCCGATGGCCCTTTCCTCCCCCTCGCAAAACCCAACTATGCTTTTCGGACAGGCTCTAGCAATCGTGCCATCGCGTCCCAGTGCTCAGTATTCGACGGCGACGAGTTGTGCCATGACCAGCTTAGGCAGGGTGAAAGACAGCACGCCGTTCTGCCAACGGTGGGGCACTTCGCTGCCTTCGGGTGCGAGGACAACGCGGCGGGGCTGCTGGCTGGTACGGAAGGACACGGCGACGTCCTGGAGGGTGACGACGTCCTCAATCACTTCGACGGCGCCGCGTTTGACTGGGGCGGCGTAGAGGAAATGGAGGACATGGCGTTTTTCGGTGGCCTGCCAGGTCACGGCGCTGCGCCCGCAGGACGGCAGGGCGGCCTGGAGCAGCGGCTGGGCGTAAAGCCGTTGCAGGCAATTGCCGACCACTTGGCGGTGTTGGCGCATGCCTTCGGCGTCGTACATGCTGAAGAGCGGATGTGCCAGATAGATCACGCGTCCTTTTTGCAGGGCGGCCGGCCAATCCACCCGACCACCGGGAGGCGTGTTGCGATGTGAGCAGAAATGCGCGTAAGTGCGGTTGAACTGCGGCTGGATAGTATGAGCCAGCACCTCGGCGTCTCTGACCTTGGCTTTAATGCCGCTCTGGTAGAGCAGCACGGGTGAGCGCACCATGCCTTCGCTGAGCGCATCAGTGACGTCAAGGTACTCGACATCAAAAGGCGAGGCTCCCTCGCAGTCGGCGCCGATATCCAGGGCAAAAGACCAACTGTCGCTGGCCACGCCGCTCTCATATGACATAAGCAGCGCGCCGCCTTTTTTGAGGTAGCGCGACAGTTTGTCGCGGACGCCGTGGTCCAGGCGCCCCCGGTCCGGCAGAATGAGGAGCTTGTAGGGCGCAAAATCCATTGTTTCGTCAATGACGGCGTGGGGCACTTGCAGTTCCATCAGCATCTTGCCGGCGCCCTGGATGGCCTGTTGGCCAGTACGGCTGAAAAACATCTCCATGGTACCGAGGATGGCGACATCCGAGTAGGGACGAGCGCCTTTGAGCCAGTCTTCCCGCTCCTCCAGGTACGCATAGGCATCGCCGATGATCCGGTAGGTCTCCGGGTCCATATAGCCGGACGGGTGCAGCTGGTCGCCCGTGCAGGTCAGACAGCCCAGACTGGCAATCTGTGCGCATTCATAGCGCAGTGCCACGGGGTCTTTGAAGCCGCCGAATTCGCCCCACGACTTGTGGAATTTACCGGTCATGCCCACGACCTGCAAACTGTCGTTGAGCGCAGTGAAGTAGCGCGCATTGGGCGGAAAATGGTCGTAACCCCAGCCGCCCGTCGGCAACGACTCAATTTCAATGTGGCTGTCGAATGGATAGATGTCGTGGCGGGCACGGAGACTCGACCCGTTGTGATACACGGTCAATGACGGATCGACGCCCCACACCAGCTTGGTCGTCGCCTCCAGGTAATTAGCGTAGACGCCGGCGGCGAACTGTTTCTGGTCGGCGACATTATCAGGATTGAGCCCGGCGGCGAGCATGTCTGCGCGGCATTTGTCACAGAGGCATATCGTCTCGCCAGTGATGTCGTACCAGATGCCATTGGGGCGATAGCGGGTGAGGACATCGCGGGTCACGTCCAGCACCACCTGCAGGTAGTCCGTATTCAGGCACATGCGCTTCCAGCCCCAGGGGCGGGGGCTGTCCGGATGGCCTTCCGGCGGGCTGTTGACGAACTTGCCGTCGGCGCTGCGCACGCACCACTCGGGATGCTCGCGGCTGGCCTTGTCATTCCAGCCGACCGTGATGTAAATCTCGGCGTTGATGCTTTCGCGGCGGCAGACATTGAGCATGCCGCCGACTAGATCCTGACGCAGCTGCGGATGGCTCAGCCCGCGCACCGCGTCGGGATAATAACACCAGCCGTGGTGGCAGTAGGCGAAGAAATTGATGGAGCGCACCCGACCGCGTTTCAGCATCGCGGCAAATTGCTCTTCACTGAATTCGGCGCCAATGTCCTGGCAATGTTCGGAGGTATGGAAGTCGAGGTGGATTTGCCGGTCGGGCAGTGCTGTTTTGAACATGTTGTGGCGTTTCTCCGCATGGGCGGCCCGAGCGGCCGCAAGTGGTGTTGGTTTAGTCGGCGTTAATGACTACGGCGATGCCGCTGTCGGTCTTATTGAGTATAACGGGGCCGACCTTGGTGGCTTTGGCGGGGAGGTCGGCCAGGGCGGGTATGTCGATGGTGGCTTTGATAAGCTTGTCGCCGACCTTGGCGCTCAGGTCGTAGCTGCCCACGAAGGCATCCAGCGCGGTCGTACCGTCTTCGCCAGTGACCAGGTCGGCCTTGGTCAGCCATTCTTCCGTCAGCAGTTGCACGAGCATTTTGCCGGCCGCGCGCGGGCTGAAATCGGCATTGACATAGGCCATATTGGAATTGAGCAGCGCTGGCGCCCACTGTTCGGCGATGGATACACTCGCCACTGCGGGATGGGAAAAGAACAGCAGCAGATAATCGCGAAGCATATCCGCCTGCCGTTGTTCGTCATCGGTATTCAACGACAGCCCGGCGATATGAATGGGCAGTGACAGCCGGCCGCTGATTTGGTCGAGGCGTTTTTCCATGGACTGCGGGCCGACGTCAAGACGCTTAAGCGTCGCGCCCATGACAATGCCATCGACTTTGGTGCCGCCTTGGTTCAGCCAGTCGACGAGCTCAATGGTATCGGACAGGGGCACGTCAGACAACGCCGTCAGCGACTGGATGTCGCTCACCATGAGCTTAGCTTTTGGCGCGGCCTTGCGGGCGATGTGGAAAGCCCGGGACATGCTATCGACGCCGATGTAGTCGTAGATTTCGTAGTAGTCGATGCCGCCATGAAGCACGGACCATTCGGCCACGCCGGCCTGGTGCTTTTCGGCCAATTTGCGGATATGGCCGACGAGGGCATTGGTCAACGCTTCGCGGTCCATGTTGCGGCAATTCACTGGCGCATAGTGATAGGCGGGGACGTAAAGCGCATGTCCGCGCACGGCAAAACCCGCCGCGCGCGCGGCGGCAACCAGGGCGCTGTCCACGTCCTTGCCCCACACGCTGCTGTCTCGCCAGATCAGGCCGTCGTAGAACGTGATGAATTGATAGAGGCTGCTTTTTTGGAAAATCCACTCGCGGTATTTAGGCAGTTCCGCTTGTTGTTCCTTGATTTGGCGAGCCAGTTCGGCCAGGGCTGGTTTGGCCAGCACTTCCGGTGCCAGCAGGGCCATGGACGCCTCAACGCCGAAGCGGAAAGGCCGGGCCGTTTGCCGCAGGGACACGCTGACGCCGGCGAGGCCTTTGCCGCCCTTCTGCACAGAGACGGTCACCGGCAGCTGCCGGACCTTGGCCAGTCGCGCCTCCTGGATGCTGCGCCAGTCCTTATCGTAGAAATCGCCACCCAGCACTGGCGTGGCGTTGGTCACCAGCGTTTCGGGGTTGACATCGGCCGGGACCATGACGGCTGAAAGGCGCCGCAGTTCCAGTACGCCTGTCTGCTCGGCAAGGTGGAAAGAGAAGGCCGTCTGCGCTGGCTGGAAGGTCTGGTGTACCGGCACGGCCATGCGCACTTCGTGCCAGCTGTCCACCGGCGATGACACATGTAGGGAGAGCAGCTTGGGCCAGGGCGACACTTCCTGCTGCCAGTAGAAGTTGAACGAATAACCGGCAGTGATTTTATACTCGAAGCTCACATAGACCGTGCTGCCTTTTTCAACCACAGTTTCAACCTTCTGCAGCAGTTCCATGGTCCAGGGGCGCGGTGACGTCTGATTCACCTTGATGCGCAGGCTGTTGACCTCGCCTTCCTCCTTGGCCTTGATGACCGAGATGGAGCCGAGGCCACCGCTGCGTGGCGACCATAGCGCCAAGCCGCCAGCCTCGTCATCAAAGCCGGCATTGCGCAGCAACTGCTGCCCCGTCGGCAGCGGCGGCAGTTCTTCCTGCGCAAACAAAGCCGGTACTGCCAGAGTGAATCCCATGATGAGTGTTGCCACCAGACCGAAATTTATCTTCATGCCATCGCCTCCAGTTTCCTGAGCAGCCCGAAGCCGCTCCGAGTGATGTCAAGTGTCTTTATCTATATGCCAAATACCAAACGCTATCGTCAAGCATTACATCCGGGCCCCTAATTCCATGTTGACCACTATGCGCAGGCTGGCTGAACGAATACCGACCTGGGAAAAGGGGGTCAGCTGCGTCATCTGCCGCAACAGCGCTTCAACGGAACGATTCATCGCATCGGAATTGGATCGCTTGGTCAGTTTCCAGCCAGCGACACGACCATTGGCCAGCACCGTGAAAGTCACTTCCACCGGCGTCGGCCAGGACTGCTGTAATTCACCCCGTGACGGTTGCTGCCAGCGGGCATAAAAGAGCGGCCGGACCACCTGCTCCGCGTAGTTCAGCTCATCCGCTTCTTTCTGCGCGTCAATGGCCGCCGGCGAAACTCCGGGCACCGTCGTGGTTTTGGGGAGACCGCGAGTAAAGGAGTCGGCCAACTCAGACTCGCTACGTCGAGGCGCCGAAGGCGCGCGTGGAGCAGTCGGTTGGCGCGGCGCGGTCTTCGTCTCAGCGGCCGCCAGACGCTCGCGCAATAACTCACGATGGGTCTTCGCTGGCGTGGGCTTCGGGGGCACCGGCGTGGGTTTCGGCGGCACCGGCGTGGGCTTCGGGGGCACCGGCGTGGGCTTCGGGGGGGGCGGCTCGGGTTTCGGGGGCACCGGCGTGGGCTTCGGGGGGGGCGGCTCGGGTTTCGGGGGCTCGGGTTTCGGGGGCTCGGGTTTCGGCGGCTCGGGTTTCGGCGGCTCGGGTTTCGGCGGCTCGGGTTTTGCGACTGTGGGTGTCGCGTCTGGGACCGCTTCGGGCTCAACAGCCGAAAGCAGCCGAACTTTAATAGTTTCCAGTTTTTTCGGCGGGGTAACGACGGCGACGAAAAACAGTAAGGCAATGGCACCGATATGAATGGCCACGCTGGCCACATACGCACCAAAAGACCTGACTATTTTCATTTCCGGGTCCATCACCGTCACAAGAATCCTTTGCGTTATCAGGAAAAAAGGTTGGCAACAGCGTCTGGCCGACTCTGCGTGGCACCGTGTGCTTCGGCCGTTCTTGGCGTCAAGGGTATAACCTAAGGCCTGAAGTCGCTGCTGCCACATCAGCGGCACCGGAAGTGCTCGCACCGTTGTAATCGGTCAGTGAGCCCCCCGGTGGGGAAAACATCGGGGTGGTTACTGATTGATTACCGCACAGGACGCGGTCAGGGCCGTTTGCCCGGCGTAACTCGTTCTGCTTGGGTAACGAGCGAAATAGTCTCGACATTGGCGTGTTTGGCGGCCCGCATAATAGCGATCACATCTTCGTAGGGCCTGGCACCATCCGCGCGAATGAGCAGGGACATATTGGGACGCTGAGCGCGCAGGGAGCTGAACAGCGCATCAAGCTCGTTGAACTGTATCTTCTGGTCGAAATACAGCACTTGGCCACCGCGAGTGAGGTGGATGACTACTGACTGGTCTTTGGCGCTCGCCTCGTTCTGCTTGTTGTTCAGCTCGGGCGGTGTGGCATCGACTTTGGTCGAATACTCCAGCACCGGCACAGTGATGACAAAGATGATCAGCAGCATGAAGGTCAGATCCATCAGCGGTGTGATGTCGATTTCCGACTTCAGCTTGACTCGGGATGTGCGTCGTCTTGGCATGTCTTCGTTGGCTCCATATCATCACGCCCTAAGGCAAAACACGGTCATCGGCCAGCATGGGCCATGTGCAACCAAGGTAACGGGCTTGCGTACGCCTTTGCCTCAATCAGCGCCCTTGAACCTTGCCGTCGCTAAGCCAGCGGCGCGTCGGCAGCGGCGCGTCGGCCGCTCGTCATTGCAGTTGGTCGCCGCTGCTGCCGCTCATCGTCATCGGCGCGGCCGCTGGTGCCGTCATCACATTGACCCGCGCCGATGGCTTGTCCGCATCTTCCAGACGGATGCTGGCGAGAAAGTCATCGACAAAGGTTTCCATTTCGACCATGGTCGCCTGGACGCTGCTGACGATGGCGTTGTTGCCAATCAGTGACGGAATGGCCACGACCAGGCCGGCGACCGTCGTCAACAAAGCGCCGCTAACCCCTGGTGCGATGGCACTGAGTTCCGGCGTGCCAGTCTGAGCGATGCCAATGAAGGTCGCCATCACGCCCCACACTGTCCCGAACAGACCTAAAAACGGCGACAGCGAGACGATAGTCGAGAGAAAAACCAAGCGGTCCTCGAGGATCAGCGTCTGAATGTTCAGCGCGCGATTCATCGTGCTGCGGATCTTATCCATCTCGGCGCTGCTGAGTTCGCGTGGCAAATGACAGTGGCGGAAAAAGGCACTCTGCCGGTCAGGATGGATTGAGCACACCGCAAACAGTTCTTGGATGCCCGCCGAGGCGATTTCCTTCATTGGGCCGTGAAGATCATCCAGGTGTTGCCCCATACCGACCGGCGATTTTACCCGTTCGTACAAGCGCAAGAACTTCTTGCAGGACTTTCTTACCGCCAGCACGCCGAAGCCCTTGTCAAGCATGAGCCCCCAGGCATAGAGACTCATGACAAACAGCAGGATGACAATGCCTTTGCCGACCTGGTCACTTTGGAAAAACGCATACTTGAGTGTTTCAAATAGGCCCATGGGGTCACGTGTCCTTTAGCTGTTGGAACTAACTGCCGCCGACAATTCGGCGGCGAGCTGCAAAAATTGCGCTGGGGTAATATCCTCGGCGCGGGCCCCTTCGGCAAGCCCCGCCGACACAAATGCCTTGGCGACGGCATCGGCCGGATAGGCCGTGCTCAGAAGCCGGCGCGCCTGCTTGCGGCGTTGGCTGAAGGCCAGCGTCGCCACTCTCGCCGCCGCCGTCCACTGCTCCGGCGACGGCCGGTCCGCCCGTAAACGCAGGCGAACGAACGCCGACATGACGTCCGGCGGCGGGAAGAACACCGCCGGTGGCACCGTCCGCACCAGCGCCATGTCGTAACGTAGTGCCAGCCGCACCGTCAGCACGCCATAGTCTTTGCTGTGCGCTGCAGCCGTCAGGCGATCAGCCATTTCCTTTTGCAGGAGCACATGCATGTCCTGCGGCGGATTGGCCAGCGAGCCCATCGTCGCCAGGAAGGGCGAACTGCAGGAATAGGGCAGGTTGGCCACGCAGCGGTAGGGTTCGGCGCCCATCAGCGCGGCGTAGTCTTGCTTGCAGGCATCGCCCTGGATTAACCGAAAACGCGGTGAAAGGTGGCCGTAGGTCCGCTCAATGTAGCCCGCCAGGCGCCAGTCGAGCTCCACCGCCGTAACTTCACAGCCGGCAGCCAGCAGTCGCGACGTCAGCACGCCCGTGCCCGGGCCGACCTCCAGCACCCGCTCGCCGGGGCGCAACTCAGCGCCCTTGACCAGCGCGTCGAGCAAATTGGGGTCCAGCAGAAAATTCTGTCCAAGCTTGCGACTGGGATGCACGCCCAGCTCAGCCAATAAAGTACATAATTCCGTCTTATTCATGCTTGTCCAGCGCGCCCTGGCCACGACTAGCGCGTCGGGCCTATTCAATGTTCATGATTTGTTCGCGGATGCGTGCCAGTTCGGCCTTGAGGGCCAGCGCCCAATTCGAGATGCTCAGGTCGGCGGTCTTGGCGGCCAGGGTGCTGACTTCGCGGTTCATCTCCTGCCCGAGAAAATCCAGATTGCGGCCGGGGTCGTTGTTGCTGATGAGCAGCTCGCCGTACTGGTCGAGGTGGCTGCGCAGCCGCACGAGCTCCTCAGTGATGTCCGCGCGTTCGGCGAAAAAGGCCAGTTCTTTGGCGAGGCGCTCGTCGTCCAGGGTCAGGTCGACGCCGAGGGCGGCGATGCGCTCGCGCAGGCGTTGTTTCTGGAGCAGAAGCGCTTCGTCGCCCCGAGCGGTAATTTTGTCCACCAGGTCAATCATGGTCTGTCGGCGCATCAGCAGGTCTTCCTGCAGCTTGACGCCCTCGCGGTTGCGCATATCGTCCAGCGCGGCCAGGGCGTCTTTGAGGGCGGCGACGGCGAGGTCCTTGAGGGGTTCGTAGGGCGAACTGGCGGCTTCGACGACGACGCCGGGCACCGACAGGATGTCCTGCAACGTAATTTCGCCGTTGATGCCGGTCTTTGTGGCGACTTCGCGCAAATTGGCGGCGACGTGGCAGGCCATATCCAGATCGACTTGCGCCATTTGTTTGCGGGCGGCGGGGTTGAGCACGTAGCTCAGTGCGACATAGAGACTGCCGCGGGACAGCTGTTCCTGTATCTGCTGGCGCAGCACGGGTTCAAGCATACCCAGTTCGCGGGGGATGGCGAAGCGCATATCCACTTGCTTGCGGCTGTTGACCGCCGATACTTCCACGGTCACCTGATTGCCATCGGCCGATGTAGTTGCGCGACCGTAGCCTGTCATGCTTTTCATGCCAAAAATCCTTCTTGCAACGCGTTGGGCAGCGCTATGGCGGCCTGCCTAGAACAGCTCCGGCTGGCGGGGCTGTTCACTGACATCGCCGCCCATGCCTTTTATGCCGAAACGCATTTCGGCCTTATTGGTGACGACCCGTCCGGCAGGCGTTCGCAGGAGATAGCCTTCCTGAATCAGGTAGGGTTCATACACATCTTCAATGGTGCCTTCTTCTTCGCCAACGGCCACGGCGAGACTCTTCAAGCCAACCGGCCGCCCATGAAATTTGACCAGAATGGCCTCGATGATGCGGTTATCCATCTCGTCCAGGCCGTCCTGATCGATATCAAGCATGGTCAAGGCCTGGTCGGCGACCGGGCCGGTAATGATCGACTCATGGCGCACTTGCGCGAAGTCGCGTACCCAGCGAATGAGGTTGTTGGCGATGCGCGGCGTGCCGCGGCTGCGCCGCGCGATCTCATGCAGGCCGGCGCTCTCAGCGGCGATATTGAGCACATCGGCGCTGCGCGTGAGGATTTTCTCCAGTTCCTCCACGCGATAGTAGTCCAGCCGGCAGGTCATGGTGAAACGCGAACGCAAGGGCGAAGAGAGCTTGCCCTGGCGCGTGGTTGCGCCGACCAGGCAGAACTTGGGCAGGTTCAGCCGTACGGAACGGGCGCCAACGCCCTGTTCAAGCATGATGTCGATGACGAAGTCCTCCATGGCGCTGTAGAGGTACTCTTCGATCTGTATGGGCAGGCGGTGAATCTCGTCAATGAAAAGGATGTCGCCTTCATTCAGGCCGGTGAGCATCCCAGCCAGATCGCCGGGTTTTTCAATGACAGGCCCGCTGGTGGATTTGATGCCCGCGCCGCGCGCGTTGGCGATGATGTTCGCCAAGGTGGTCTTGCCCAGCCCAGGCGGCCCGCAGAGCAATATGTGCGATAGCGCTTCGCCGCGGTTTTTTGATGCCTCGACCATAATGCGCAAGCGCTCTTTGACTCGGTCCTGGCCGGGAAAATCCGCAAAGACTTGCGGCCGCAGCGTGGCCTCAAAGCTCTCTTCGCGGGCATTCAGCTCAGATGTGATAAAGCGTTCATTTGCCATGGTCGCGTATCTGCTGTCTATTTCTGGCGGATGGTGCCCGGCTGGCTGGCCGCAGCGGTCACGAATTTAAAATCATCAGCGCTTTACGAATCAGCGCCTCGGAGCCCAACGGCTGCTTGCCGGCATCGTCACAGAGTTTCTGCACGACCTTGCTGGCGAGGTCATGCTTGAAGCCCAACGTGCCCAGCGCCGCAATGGCATCCTGCGCATCGCGAGGCAGCGCGCCCGGCGGCGTAGTCCCGTCGGCCCCCGCACCGGCAAAGGCCGCTGCCGGCGACACCGCCGCTACTTTGTCCCGCAGTTCCACGACCATACGTTCGGCCGTGCGTTTGCCCACGCCGCTGATCTTGGCCAGGCTCTTCAGGTCGCCATCGGTGATGGCACCACAAAAGCCATTCACACTCATGCAGCTGAGGACATTCAAGGCCAGGCGTGGACCAATGCCGCTGACGTGCTCAATCAGCAGGCGGAACAGCTCGCGTTCCTCCTTGCTCACAAAGCCAAAGAGGATGATGGCGTCTTCACGAACATGAGTATGGATCAGCAGCGTGACCGGCTCACCAAGCAGCGGCATCTTGTCGAAGGTGCTCAAAGGCACCGTCACCGCATAGCCGACGCCATGGACATCAACGACGACTTCCGTCAGGTCGCATACGGCGAGTTTGCCGCTCAGCTGCGCTATCATGGCACCGTCCTATTCTCTGAAATACACTAAAAAAACCGCCCTTCAAGATAAATCTGCCAGCACGCATTACAACCACCGCCAGGCCGCAGCAGCGCTTTTTGGTAATCGGTCACCCATTGAGAATGGCCGGACTCAGGGGACTTCCTGAACTTCGGGGACCGGTTGCTTGATACCCGGGACTGCCGGGAGCGCCGCCATCCCGGCGACAATGGCATTTTTTTATCCACAGATTACGCAGATTAACGCAGATTATTTTCTGAGATTAGCCGCTTGGTGTCGTCAGGTCGTTGAGATTCAGGCGTCACCCTCGCGTCCAAAACATCGGCCAACCGGTCCCCCATCAGTCCCTGACGTCGGGAGTCATTCCCCACGGTTCCGAAAGTCCCCACAGTCCGGCCATGAGTCGTGAGACGTGAGACGTGAGTCCTCGCCCCAGCGCGCCGTCGCCAGTCAGTCCCACTGGTCCTTGGCGTCCCCTGGGACCGGCCATTATCAATGGGTGACCGATTACTTATTGATGATAAGGTTATTGAAAAGTCCATTGTGCATAAAAAAAGACGTGGTTACCTTGGTACAAGGAATCACCGATTAGCGATACCACGTTTCATCACAAGATTTCGCACATTAATAAAAAATCATCTGCGTTAATCTGCGGAATCGGCGGGAAAAAGACTGCGTTTACGGTTGGGTGAAGAGCTCTTGCCAGTTTTGGGCGATGGTTGCGGCAACGGCTTCTGGGGTGGCCTTTTTGATGTCGGCGATGGCTTGGACGACGGCGTGCACCTGCCATGGCTGGCTGAGTTGGCCGTGGTATTGGGGTGCGGGCAGGTCGGGGCAGTCGGTTTCGCTGAGGATGCGGTCCA
>JAQWBY010000400.1 GCA_028706165.1 Lentisphaeria bacterium
CAAAGCCGAAGGCGTTGCTGACCCAGTCGAAAGGCACTTTCTCAAAAGTGTAATGGGCGCCGATGCTGTGCATGATCAGCCACAACGAGACGATGGCGTAGCTGGTATTGGAAAAACGGAACCAGCGGCTGCTGACCAGCAGCAGCGCGCTGATGGCGAGTACCGACGCCATCTCCACCCACCACACCGCGCGGTCGGTTGGATTGACTGCCGACCAGGCATAGACGGCCACAAGCAGCAGGATATTGCCGTAACGCCAATTACGAGAAAAAGCACTCGTTGATGAGGTCATGACCACGGCCTTCCAGGCTTTGGACGAGACTGTCAAGATGGACTGGGTAATGCCGCCGGCGAAGGCGCGGCGACAGGCCAATAGTGTAGCTAACGTCAGCTCGAAAACAACTGCCTGACGCAAAAAAGCGGCGTGGACGGTAACCGGTCACCCATTGAGAATGGCCGGCCTCAGGGGACGCCAGGGACCAGTAGAACTGATTGGCGGCGGGGCGCTGGGGCGAGGACTCACGTCTCACGTCTCACGACTCATGGCCGGGACTGTGGGGACTTTCGGGACCGTGGGGAATGACGCTTTGGACACAAGGGACTGATTGGGGACTTCCTGGACTTCGGGGACCGGTTGCTTGATACCCGGGACTGCTGGGAGCGCCACCATCCCGGCACTTTTCGGCCCGGAGAGAATGGATCAAGTCGTCAGATTGGCCAAGTTCGGCCCGGAGGGCCGGACCATGCATAACCCCGAGTGAGGCGCCCGGAGGGCGACGCAACTCGGGGTATGGCAATAACCTAGAATTGCGCCTGGAGGGCGCCACATTGGCTTGGCTCGTCTCGTCCTACCGCGCCAGAGAGGCAAGGTGTGCATCTATTATCAACGGCTCCTATGAAACCGATGCTTTTCATTTAGCGGTATCCATGGCACTTGTTGTTTCAACCAAGCAGCCTTTTCTCGTCGTGCATTTCCGCCGCGAAGCGGCAGAAGCGCTGAAAGCGCGAAACATACCAGAAGCTTCAGCAAAACAGCCTGTTATGATCGCGGCATTTATTGCCGCGAAGCGGCAGAAGCGCTGAAAGCGCGAAACATACCAGAAGCTTCAGCAAAACAGCCTGTTATGATCGCGGCATTTATTGCCGCAAAGCGGCAGAAGCGCTGAAAGCGCGAAACATACCAGCCCAGGGCAAGCAGCGCTGAAAGCGCGCGCCGCCCTGGGTAAAGCGCCAACCAAGGTCGTGTTCCTCAGCCTCTTTGGCTTCAGTCGGCGAAGCTGACTGGGGCCAAAGAGGCAATGGAACTCATTGATTGCTGCGGCAATTTTGCACTGTGCCCCTTCGTCGCAGGTCTTTTAGGCCGCCCTTTCAGGGCTCTTTTGGGATGGGGCACCTTACCCAGGGCGACGCGCCCTGCTGGCGCTTGCCCTGGGCTATCTTAGGGCGCACCTTCGGTGCTCAAAACCTCGGCGAATGAGCTTGTGCATGGTTGCCAATCAACTCATGGTCGGAGATTGCCGTATGCTATGTGAAAAGCATTGCTCCTATGAAATCCGCTGCCTGGTTAACCACCCATGGATAATGGCTGGGCGGCGACTAGCCGTGGGTTTCCTGCAAAATGTCCCCGGTGTTTTCCCCACCGGGGTGCTTACTGGCCGATTAAGGTGTCGGCGTCGCGTGGCGGAGAATTTTCTGTTCTTTGGGCAAATGGCCTTATATTATGGGTTTTGATTGAAGGCCCTGCCGGTTACTGGTTGTGTGGCGGAGGTGCTTATGGTTGGGCCGGTATGGCGTAGTTTTGAAACGGACTATCAAGGAATGCGCATGTTGTTTTTGGGCATAGTAGTGTGGGTCAATTTCGTCTATTCCTTGCGGGTGGCCGTGGAGGGACTTTTCACCTACGGGCTGTTGCAGGTGGCAGACGATGGGCTGCTTGATCGGGCCAGCGCGATTATCTCTGGTGCAGAGAACAAGCTGGAGGAAGGCGAGTTGCGTTATATGCAGCGGCTGATCCTCAGCGGTTTCTTTGAGATGTTGGCGTTGTTCTTGGAAATGGTGCTGATGGGCTATTTGTTGTGGCACGGCACGCAGCGGCCGCTGGCGCTGGCCGTGCTGCTCAAGGACGTGATCTACATTGGCATGATGCTGCGGGTGGCCTGGCGGCAAGCGGCGACTGGCGTGGTGAATCTTTTGGACATCAAGGAGATGCCGCAGCGCAGTCTGCTGCTGGAGCGTGCCGGCTATTTATTTTCGGCGGCGGCCATGGGTTGGCTGCTGTACAGCGTGGTGTTGCAGACTTCGGGGCTGCTGGGCTAAGGGTCACGATGACGGCGCGGGAAAGGTCTTGGAGTTGGCAAAGAAATCGGTCAATGTATTTTTGCTCAGTGGCAACGACGCCAGTCTCATCCATGCCGAGGCGGACAAGCTGGTACGGTCCATTGCGGGTGAGAGTCCCGATCCCTTTGCTTTTGAGCTTTTTCAGGAGGGCGATGCCGGGCCGACGGCCGCGATGCTCTACGGCATGCTGCGGTCGCTGAAGTCGCCGCCATTTCTCGGCGGTCAGAAGACAGTATGGCTCAAGCATTTCACGGGGTTTGACGCCGAAGGCGAGAAAAAGGGCGGCGATACTGTGGGCGGCGCGCTGCATGATTTGGCCGAGCTGATCGGCGCAGGCATCGGGCGGGACATCGTGTTGGTGATGGATGGTGTTGGTATCGATCGGCGCCGGGTGCTGGCCAAGGCTTGCGAGGCCATGGGCGAATTGCGTCTCTTCAATCAGCCCGACCGCAAGAAGGCCGGCTGGGAGCGCACGATGGTGGCTTACATCCAACAGGCCGCCGCCGCCAAGGGCCTGACCCTGCGGGATGACGTGTGCAATTTCCTGGTGGACATTGTTGGCACCGACACGTCGCGGATCGACGTCGAGCTGGAGAAGCTGATCTGCTACTGCGGCGGCACGACAAAGCCGGTGACGATGGCTGATGCCCAGGCCGTCTGCACAGGCCAGGCCGAAGAGATGATTTGGGTGATGGGCAGTGCCCTCGGCAGCCGCAATCTCGCATCCGTGCTGCAGGTGGTGAACAGCCTGGTTGGCCAGGAGAAGGATGACGACCGGGCGGCGCGCTCGTTGATCATCAATGCGGCCAATTATTTTCGCGAGGCGCTGCGCATTAAGGTCTTCATGGCTGAACAGCGCTTCAGCAACGCATCGGCCCTCAAGCGTTTTCTTGAAGGCGCCAGTGCCGAAGAGAAGAGCGCTCTGGTGGCCGAAGGCATGACCTTTGTCAACTACCATCCTTACCGGGCGATGAAACTGGCCGAGGAGATTGGCCGTTTTTCGCCGCCGGAGATGATTGAGGCCATCCGGGTGTTGCGCGACGCGTTGTGGCAGTGCATGTCGTCGGCCACTGCGGCGCGAGTGTCCCTGGAAAACGCTTTGATTCGCATTGTCGGCTGTGGCCGGCGTTAAGATAGCGTCCCGCAAGTAATTAGGTGTCGAAACCGCAACAAGCCCAAGCAGGAATAAATCATATGAGCACGAATGACTTTGAAAACAGCCTTGACGTGTTGAAGATTCTTTCGGAAGCCCTGACGGTACCACGTTCGCTGGACGACGGCCTGGATCAGATCACCAGCATGACGCGGAAGCTCATGGG
>JAQWBY010000064.1 GCA_028706165.1 Lentisphaeria bacterium
CTGGCGTGTCCCTACGCGCGCGCGCAGAAGTAGAGGGAGGTAGAGCGAGGTAGAGCGAGGTTTTGCGAGGGGGAGGAAAGGGCTGTTAGCCCTTTCCTCCCCCTCGCGCTCCCCTACCTATCCCATTTCTGGCGCTTGTCGTTGCCGCTGTCGCGGTGTCGCGCTTCAATTGAAATAGGATCAGCGGCTCATGCGACGCTGCGGGCCGAAAGCCCGCAGCACGCCGGGATACGCTCAGTATTGCACGACGACGGAATCGTCGGCGGCGAGGGCGTCAACGCAGGCGTAGTGGCTTTGGCCGACCATTTCGTCGTGCCAGGCAGCGGGCTGGCCGTTGCGCGACACGGCGGTGGCGGTGGCGCCGTCGGGCAGATAGAGGCGCAGCTTGGCGTGGTGATGGTTGGAGAGCAGTTGGACGCTCAGGGTGCGGGCCTGGTAATCGGCGGCGAAGTCGTATTCGACGGCCTTGCCGCTGCAGGCGTATTCGAGTCTGACGCAAGCGCGGGTCTCGCGGGCGGCGGCGAAGCGCGGCGACAGCGTGACGTCGGCGAAGAGCTTGCCGTTGTCGACGACGCCGGCGAGGCCCGCGCATTCGGCGTGCATGAGTTCGGCGCCGCACCAGCAGCGGGGGCCGCCGCCGATATCCTTGCCTTCCCAGTCGTAGAGGAAAGCGACCTTGCCATCGCTGCTGATTTTGCGAGCCATGCGCTTGAGGATATCCACGCCGTAGCTTTCGTCGCCGGTCTCGAAGGCGCCGAGGGCGAGCTGGCCGGCAACGAATGGGGCGATGGCGCCGTTGACGTACCGGCCGGCTTTGCGGCCGTGGAACATCGGGTAGGGCGGTTCGAGATTGCGGAAGTCGTCGTACTCGCCGTGGTATTTGTCGCGCATGGCGCGATAGGCGGCGATGACGCGCTTTTTCTCGTCAAAGGTGAGGATGTTGCGATTGAGGGCGTAGGCGTTGGAGAGACTCATCTGGCGAGCTTCGTCGACGCCGTAGTCGACGGGATCGAGGGCGAGGAAGTGTCGGAAGAAATCGCCGTTCCAGAGGTGCTTCATGATGCGATCGCGGAGGGCGGCGGCCAGTTCTTCGTGGCGCTTGGCAGCCTCGTCATTGCCGAGGTAGCGATGGAGTTTGGCCATGATGAGCCTGGCGTTGAAGAGGCCAGTGTTGTCGCCGTGGAAGATGCCCATGGGGTCATCGGGGTGGATAGCGCGGTCGTGGCTGGAGCGCATATTGTCCAGGAAGTCCCAGGTATCGAGAGTGCGCGGGCGTTTGGCGAGTTGGTAGTGGCTGTCCCAGCGGAGCGGGTCGCTGCAGATGTAGTCGAGGCCTTTTTCGAGTTTGGGCATGGCCTGGGCGAGCCACTGGTCGTCGCCGGTGGCCTGCCAGATCATGTGGACGCCTTCGACCATCAGGTATTCGATGTCGGCTTCGAGTTCCAGACGACAGAGCCCGAAGGCCATCCCTTCTTCGTAATAGCAGCATTCGGGCGAGGACATTTGCGTGGTGACGCCGTCTTTGACCCAAGGCCGGCCGGAGTGCATGTCGGTCACTGGGGCGATGATTTCGTAAAAGAAGCCCTTGTCGTGCTGTTTTTCCAGCAGGAGATCGGGGAAGGTGCGGAGGTCCTTCTCGGTGTAGCGGAAGCCCTTCATGGTCAGAACGTAATCGCGTATCCAGTGCAAATTGACGCGGATGAGGCGGTCGCCGTAGATGAACACGCGGTTGTTGAATTTCATCGCGCCTTCGCAGAAACCGAAGAGGTGCGATAGCTGTTCGGTGTGGTAGGCGGTGGCGCCGTTGGGGATGTTCCCGACGGCGATGTAGCTGCCTGGCAGGCGGTTGTTCATGGCGGTAATACTCCCGTGTTTGGTCGATGATTTTTATCCGCAGATGACGAAGATTCACGCAGATTTTGTATTTATCCGCAGATGACGCAGATTCACGCAGATTTTTTTGGGGGGGCGGTATGTCTTGTCGCCGGCGCGGCAAATCAAGCCGCCGGGTAATTTTAACCACAGATGAGGCACAATGCTATTCGTCAAGAGACAAATAAATCTGCATCATCTGCTCCATCTGCGGATAGAAAGACCCTATGCGGATAGAAAGGCTCTGCGTCAGCAGTTATGCATGGGTAGGCAGACGTTGGTTGGCTTTAATGAGCGAGGGTCTGCCAGATGGTAGTGATGCCGAGGATAAGGGTGATGACGCCGATGGCCAGGCGCAGGCGGGTGGTTTTGACCACGCGTACCGTCCATGCCGAGAATGGCACGGAGAGCAGGGCGCCGATGCAGAGCCACGGTGCCAGTCGCCAGTCGATGTCCTGGGGATGAATCCAGTACATGGTCACGCCGACGATGCAGGTGAGGCCTTCGGCCAGGGAGGTGATGCCGATGGCGTTCTTGCCGTCGACGCCGGCCAGGAGCTGTCCGCCCGTGACCACCGGGCCGTAGCCGCCACCGCTGATGCCCTTATTGAAAGACGCCAGCAGGCCCAGGCCGACGATCCGTTTCCACGAGAAGGCGAAGCTGCGGTTGATGGTGGCGAGGATAACAATGCCGATCACGAAAACCAGCGCGCCGATATACAGCTTGAGATAGAATTTGGGCAGGTTCAGAGCGAGCATGACGGACGATACGGTGCCGATAATGGAGCAGGAGGCGATGACCAGGGTGACTTTCAGGTGCAATGGCATCCCTTCGTTCAAGGTGTTCACCAGTCCCGCTTCGCGCAGGCGCCTGCCGATCAGGCGCAACGACATGGTCTTGGGTAGGAGCGTGACGTTGCCCATGGCGTGGTGCGTGAAGCCGGCAAGCAAGCCGGTGAACAACTCCGACAAGAGCACCGCCGGGATGATCTGCAAGGGCGAGAAGCCCATGCACAAGAGCACCGGCGTGAGGGTGGTGCCGTAGCCCATGCCCAGCGTTGAATCGACATATTCGCCAACGAAGGCCAACGCCACAACCACTAACAACATGGTGAGAGTCAGTTCCATGTCCATGGAGAAGAACCTGTCCTGGGGGTGATGAGCAACTTTGATACAAATGGATGAGGCAAATGAAGACAAACGAAGGGGAAAAAATGGAATTTGCGGCTTGCTGCCGACAAAACAATCGTGAGGGACTGGCACTACCAAGCCGGATGGTATGGGAAGAAACAAGCCGTTGCACGACTCCAGGCATGCACCGGCCAAATAACGGGGCGCTAATGTCGCTCGGGTATTGCTCTTGTCAAGCGATACGGCCATATTTCGCTAAAACAGCTGTAATCGGTCACCCATTGATAACAGCCGTGCCGCCAACTAGTTGTGTTTTTGTCTCACGCGAAGCCGCGAAGCCGCGATGAAGACCTAGGCAGAGAAGATGGCGGCATGTCTTGCCGCTTTGCGGCAATTCACGCCGCCGCGTCAAGCCGCAACGGACACAAGGGCCCCGTCATAATCGCCAAAACAGTTGTATGCGGTCAGTGATTGAGGTGGACGGGTTTCGGAGACACTTGGATCCAGTGAGACTGTATGCCAAATGTCGCCGTCGATAGCCGTCGATTGCCGTCGATTGCCGTCGATTGCCGTCGATTGCCGTCGATTGCCGTCGATTGCCGTCGATTGCCGTCGATTGCCGTCGATTGCCGTCGATTGCGGTCGATTGCCGTCGATAGCCGTCGATTGCATGAAGTCCCACTGGTTCCAGGTGTCCCCTGTGAACGGCTGTTATCATTGGATGACTGGTTACAAACCGCTTTTGTTCGCTGATGACGCTGTTTACCGCAAGTAATCTGCGTGAATCTGCGTCATCTACGGATAGACACTGTCGCTATCGCCTGTGCTTACGGTTCGATTTTTTTGCGGGAATATTTAGCGCGGATGGCGTCGGGATTAGCGGCGTGACTGAGGAGGGTGTCGTAGCTGATGATGCCGCGTTCGTGGAGGTCCTGGAGGGAGCTGTCCATCGTGCACATGCCGCGGCGGCTGCCCATTTCGAGCTGGGTGACGAGTTTATGGGGGGCATTTTCGCGGATGATATTGCGTTCCGGGGCATCGACGAGGAGCAGTTCGTAGGCGAGGACGCGGCCGCGATTGCCCACCGTGGGCAGCAGTTGCTGGGAGATAACTCCGAGCAGGGTGTTGGCCAACTGGAGGACGACTTGCGTCTGCTGGGACGGCGGGAAGACGCCGACGATGCGTTCGAGGGTGTTGATGGCGCTGGAGGTATGCAGTGTCGCTAGGACGAGATGGCCGGTTTCGGCGGCGGTCAGCGTGGTTTCGATGGTGTCGTGATTACGCATTTCGCCGACGCAGATGACATTGGGGTCCTGGCGCAAGATGTGATGTAGACCGGACTCGAAGCTGAGCACATCCGTGAATAATTCCTGCTGGATGACGATGGACTGCTTGTGGCTATGGACGTACTCAATGGGGTCTTCAATGGTGATGATCTTCCCGCAACGCCGGCTGTTGATCTGATCAATCATGTAGTTCAGGGTGGTGGTCTTGCCTGAGCCGGTAGCGCCGGTGACGAGGATGAGGCCGCTGGGGCGTTCCAGCAGCTTGTCAATGGCTTCGGGCAGCCCCAGGTCCTTACGGGTGCGCATGGTGGTCGAGCAAGCGCGGATGGCCAGTTCGGGCGAGCCATTGCGGTGATAGACAGATACCCGGAAACGGCCGAGCTCGCCATCGGTGAGGGAAAAACACAGCGCCAGTTCGTTCTTGAGGACCTTGCGTTGCTCGTCGTTGATGGCTTTGTCGACGAGCTGCTGGAGGTCGTTGCCGGAAAGTGGCTCGGCTTCGCCGAGGATGATGTCGCCATTGACCCGCCAGGCCGGGGGGAGACCGGCGATGAGATGGATGTCCGACGCGTCATAATGCCGGGCCGTCAGCAGAATCTCTTGCAGAGTCATGTTCATAGTCTACTTAACCCGTGGCTGCGACGCGAGAGGGCGCGTCAAGACTATTTTTTGGCATGGAAGAGGCGGGCAAAGAATCCCCGGTGTGTGCGGGACTGGGCGAGGTACTGCGCGACGCGGGTCATGTCCGGGGCGAGGACGCTGGCCTCTTCGAGTGCCTGGTGCGCTTCGGCGTTTCGGCCCAGGGCCAGGTAGAGCCGGCCTAGAGCCAGGTGCAATTCGGCCTGTTGGCCTTGGGTGGCCAGCATGGACTGGACAAATTTCATGCCGAGCATGACGGCGGCACTCTTGCCGTTGAAAAGGCAGCTCTCGGCGATGAGCACGCGTGACCGCCAATCCTGCGGCTGGCAGCTGCAGGCTTGCTCAAAGCAGTATTCGGCATTGCGGCGGGCGTAGAGGAAGATTTCGCCGCGGGCGATAAAGGGCAGGGCGCTGGTGCCGGCGCTCTCCAGTGACGAGTCCGAGAAGCCGCAGGCGCGCTCGAAATCTGCGCAGCGGGTGGCCAGAATGGCCCGAACGGCGAGGAGGTCGGCTCCTTCGCCAACGATGTCGATGGCCTTGCCGTACCACAATTCGGCTTCGCGGTATTCCTGGAGATTAACGAGGCAGAAGATTTGCCCGAGCCAGGCCTGGGCGGAGCCGGCGTCGATGCTGGCGGCCTGCGAGTAGCTTTTGAGTGCCGGCTCCCATTCGAGGCGGTAGAAATGCGTGTTGGCGGCGTCAAGGAAGAATTGCGCGTCCTTGATCGGTTCGCCACGGCTGGCCGGTGCTGCCGGCTTGGCGGTGGTCGGCGCATCATTGATTTCCAGAGCGTTGAAGCGGTGTGTCATAGGAGCCATTCGAAATCGGAGACGGTTTGACGGTGCGGGCGGCTACGGCATGGCCTGGCGGTGCCAGAGTGGCCAGCGGACAACGACCTTGCCGCGCACGCGTTCGGGCGGCAGGTTCGGCCTGGTTGCGGCTAGCTGATCTAGGTATGGATCACCCCAATCGGGATAGATCTGCAGCCAGGACGCATACACCAATACCTCATTGTCCTGCATGGTGAAAGGTTGCCAGTTCATGCCCCTCCATTCATGATTCAGTGGCTGCTGTTCGGCGGAGAGACCGTCAATGTAAATGTGCGCGTCCTTGATTTCAACGCGGTGGCTGCCGGTGGCGATGACGCGGTCGTAATAGCTGCCGAAGCGGGCGTCATAGTAATCGCCGAAGCGGGCGGCGACGAGGTCGCCGGGCTGGTAGCTATCCTGTGGCACGACGCGGACGAGCATGCCGGCACGCAGGTCGCCATGCAGATAATATGCGGGAATTATCTCCCAGCCAGCAGTGGTGATGGCACTCTGCACCAGCATGCGGTTTGCCAAGCCAGCGGCAAAGAACAGGAAAAAACTGAGCAGGCAGATGCGGATGGTTTCGCCAAGAGTTGCGCTGGGGCGTTGCAGGGCATCGACCATCGACCAGGACTGGATGGTGGCCAGCAGCCACAGGCAGAGCCGCCAGTGCGGCGTGCCCAGGGTGATGAACAGCGCGACTAAAGCCAGCAGGGCTGCGTACAAAAACGCGCGGCCGCGGGCGCGACGCCCCAAGCGGAATTGTTGCCAGGAAGGCAAGAAGAAGCCACAGAGAATGGCGACTGCCACGCGAAAAGCCAGCGTCTCGCGGAAAGAGCTGGCGTCATCGTCGCCGGGTGTGCCTGGCCGTGGGTAGCTGGGCCAGACGAAGCCTTGGCGGCGTTTCCAGGCCATAAGCCATTTCTGCCAGCGCCGGCGCGACTTGGCACGCGGGGGCGTCCAGGCGGCGGGCGCTGCCGCCTGGACGTTCAGCAGTGCGTTACAGCGCAGACAGCGCTTGGCCTGATCGAGGTTTGGCAGACCGCATTGTGGGCAGATCATGTGCGGCTCTGATCCTCGATATCGACGTCGCGGTGTTCTTCGCACTCATAGAATTCGGCGGTGGGAGCGAAAGACAGCTCTTGGCCGATGATTTGGGCGAGTTCCTTGGCCAGTTCCTGGCAGGCTGGGCCCTTGATGCCGCTGACCGTGGCGCGGACAGTGCCGTCCGGCGCGATTTGGATGTCGATTTCGCGTGCTGGCATCGGTTAGTCCTCCCATCCGCGCAGTTTGATGTGGATATTGTCGTCGGCATCGACGGATTGATCGACGACGCTGAGGTGCCGCGCCTGCATTTCCTGGACGATGCGCTGGTAGGCGTATTGCTGGACGACGCGGCCGGCGATGTCTCGTCCGAACTGTTCGAGTTCGGCCTTGCTGTAGCCGCTGCCTTCCACGCAGATTTTGAGCTTGCCGCGGGTGTCGCGCGAGAAAATGACTTTGAGGCTGTCGTTGGCGAAGACGAGTTCTTCGTCGCGGCGGATGGTCGTGCCGACCTCTTCGCTGTTGGCCAGATCGAGTTCCACGCGGGTGTTGGTTTCGGTTGCCACGTCAGTGGTGATGTTTGCCTGGGCATTGACAGCGGTGAGACCGACGGCGCCCATGACGGCTGCGGCCGCGCTGCAGAGGACCGGCCATGCCGCGGTGGCGACAATGGGGGCGATAACGATGACTCCGCTCATGCTGTGCTCCTTTCCTTACATCTCGAGTTTGGAGGCGATGCCGGCCGAGTCGGCCTCCGGCGTGGATGCCGGCCGGGCGCGGCCGCTGCACCATTCGCGCAGGCGGCTGATTTCCTCGCCAAGAGTGCGGGACAGCGGCACAGTGTTCTTGATGGCGGCGACCAGCTCGTCCTGGGCGAGGTCATGGCCGGCGTAGTAGCTGTCGTAGAGCGCCGAAACAACCGCCTCTTCGATTTCAGCGCCGCTGAAGCCGTCGCTGGCTACCGCGAGCTGCTTGAGGTCAAAAAGTGCTGGGTCGCGGCCGCGGCCGGCGATTTTCAGGCGGAAGATGTCTTCGCGCTCGGCGCAGTTCGGGAGGTCCACGAAGAAAATTTCATCGAAGCGGCCTTTGCGCAGGAGTTCGGGCGGCAGCCGTTCGATGTTGTTGGCGGTGGCGATGACGAAGACCGGTGCGCGTTTTTCGGCCAGCCAGGTCAGCAGGGTGCCGAAGATGCGGGCGGAAGTACCGCCGTCGGTATTGGCGGAAGAGCCGCCACTGCCGAAGGCCTTTTCGATTTCGTCGATCCAGAGAATGCACGGCGAGACCGACTCGGCGGTCAAGAGTGATCGGCGCAGATTGGCTTCGGTCGAGCCGAGAGCGCTTTCGAAGAGCCGTCCGGCGTCAAAGCGCAGGAGGGGCATTTTCCAAGCGGCGGCGACGGCTTTGGCGCAGAGGCTTTTGCCGCAGCCCTGAATGCCGAGGAAGAGCGCGCCTTTGGGGGGCGGCAGGCCGAACTCGCGGGCGTTGTCCGAGAACGCGAAGGAACGTTTCCAGAGCCAGTCCTTGAGGAGATCGAGGCCGCCGATTTGCGCGAAATCGTCCTGTGCTTCGTAGTATTCGAGGATGCCGGATTTGCGGATGATCTGGCGTTTTTCATCAAGGACGACGGGTATGCTATCGGCGGAGAGGCCACTGTGGAGGACGAGTGCGCGGGCGAAGACATTTTCGGCTTCGTTGAGGGTCAGTCCCAGCGCGGCTTGGAGGAGCAGCTCGCGGGATTCGTCGTCAAGGGCGATTTTGATCTGAGGATTGTCCTTGACCTGCTCGATAATCTGGTTGAGCATCTCGCCGATGACGGTGGTGTCGGGCAGCGGGTAGTCGATGACGGTGACGTCCTTGCTGAGGTCCTCGCAGATGCACATGGCTGGGGTGATGATCACCAGGGTCTTGTAGCTGTTTTTGAGGGCGGCGGCGACTTCGCGCAGGCGGCGGATGACCGAGAAGTTACGGTTGCCCATGAAGGGATGGAAGTCGTAGAAGACAAAGATCGCCGGCTCAATATTGCTGATGACGCGGTCGAGGGCCTGCAGCGGATCGCGCGTGGCCGAGTCGACCTTCTTGACGGACTGGTCGGTGAGGCCGCTGGGGACAATGCCGGTGTTGAAACTCCACGTGTAGATTTTCTTGTTGCGATGTTCGGCGATGGCGTGGAGGTGCCGCAGGACGCGCTCTTCCTCGAAGGAGATGATGTTGATGACCGGATAGCGCGAGCGGATCAGCATTTCGAGGTCATCGGCACTGCCGTTACTGTTGTTCATGGTCAGTCCAGTTCGAGGTGGTGTTTTTTCGCAGTATTGGCGGCGGGTCTGCGTCGGAAGGCGATGGCGTCGTTGAACCGCATGAAGGCGTAGCCGGCGAGGGCCGCCGCCGTGATCGCGGCCAGGCAATGCCATTGGCCGGAGAGAATATACTGCAACGCCGTCAGGCCCCAAAATATGGCTAGAATGGTTCGAGCGGGCAGCACGGCGAAGAAGATGGACCATGAGTTTTGGCGTTGGAGGTGCCAGAGGGCACCGAAGACGCCGGCGATGGGACCGTAAACCGTGGTGACGGTGCTTGGCGCGAGGACGGCGGCGGCGGCGCTGCCGACGCCTGCCACGACCAGCCAAAAGAGCGCGAAGCCGCGGCGGGTCAGGTCCTGTTCAATCATTCTGAAGAACACGGCAACTGCCAGGAGATGAAAGAGCATGCGGGTGATGGACCTGCTGGGCAGCAGCGCCGCTGTCCACAGGGTGTAGAGGTGGACGGGGAGTCTGTCCGGTCGCAGGGCCAGCTTGGCGGCAGTCCATTCGCCGGCGAAGGTCTGGAAGATGAAGCCCGCGAGCAACAGCCCGATGAGGATGCGGGTGCCGATGCCGATGCTGAAGCGGTTTATGCGCGGCTGGCAGGTGCCGCAGGTACTGTGCTCAGTTTGTGTCATGGAGTGTCCTCAGGATGTTGCGCAGGGGCGCGGAGAGGTCTTGAACCATCACCGAGCCGTCTTTGCGGATGACAATTTCGCTGACGAAGGCGTGCGCGGCGCAGTCGTCGTCGCGTAGGCAGAAATCCGCGTAGAGACGCTTGAGGCCGGCTTGGGCGGCGAGCTGGTCCAGGCGGTGCCACTCGTCGTCGCTGAGGCAGCGGGTACGGCCGACGGCATCGGGGATGAGCTGGTGGAAACTGACGGGGACTTGGGGCAGGTGCTGCCGCATGAAGTCGATGACGGGTTTCAAGCAGCAGTCGCCGTGGCCGCCCAGGGGCAGGTGTCTGACCAGGAGCCGTGCGGGATCAACACGTAAGAGATTGGCAGTGACCGTCGGCCAGTAGTGGTCGATATAGCAGAGCTCGCGGGCACAGCGGTCATTGCCGAATTTGAGGTCGGCGACATAGAAATCGACGACGCGGTCCAGGAGCGCCAGCGCCGCCGGTGTGAAGCAGAAATTGCTGTTCCAGACCACGGGCACAGCACTGTGTAGGCCGGCGATGACGGCGAGGGCGCAGGACAGGGAGCAGGTCGGCTCGCCGCCAAGGATTTGCAACGAGGTGATTTTTCCGGCCTGGAACGCATCGTCGATGCATATGGCCAGTGCGGCCGGGTCGGCTGGCGTGCCGCCGGCAAAATCGTCCCGGATGGCATCGGCGTTGGAGCAGTATGCGCAGCGGAGATCGCAGTGGGCGAAATACAGCATGAACGCGGGATTGAGAAAGGCCTCTTCGCCGTAGGTGATGAAGGCCTTGGTCACGCACGCCGAACTGGTTGCGCCGCAATAGCCGCGTTCGCCCTCATGGCGGCGGGCACCGCAGTGCCGGCAGCAGCAGTTGCAGGGATTTTCCAGCTCGCGGGCGGCCGCCAGTAACGCCGGCCAGTCGCTTTCGCCCGGGCGGTCGACGCGCCGGCGAAGAACGGGCTGCGTTGGGGGGCGGACTGACATGGGGCGATCCCCTCAGGTGGAAAGACAAGATTCTTTTTGTCCGCAGATTACGCAGATTTCACCGATTACGCACATTAGCATTACGAGACTACAAAAAAGAATCTGTATTATCTGCGGATGCATTTTATGGGTGGGGCATTATTCGAAGTCGCGGAGGTCGGCGAAGTCGACGGGTGTGTCGAGGTACTGGCAGGTCTTGATGACATCGTCGAGCTGTGCCATGGTGCGGCAGCGGAAGATGGGGAAGATTTGGAGTTTTTTTGCCTGGAGGAGATAGAGCAGGGCCAGCTGGGTGATGCCAATGCCGGTTGTTTGCGACAGGGCGAGCAGCTGCTTGGCGCGTTCGTGATTGCGTGGCGTGTCATAGCGCTTGCAAGCGCCATCGACGGCGCGGCCTTCGGCGATTTTCTGGAAAAAGCCGCCGGCCTGGCAGGAGTACGACATCACGGCGGTGTTGGCTTCGGCCAGGACCTTGGCCATATCGACGGACCAGTCGCGCATGGTGTGGTCGCTGGGCGGGTTCATTTGGCCGCTGCCGACATTGATCTGCTCCTGGTCCATGCGGATGCCGCGAATCTGCCCGCTATTTTCGAGGTCAATGGCTTCGCGCAAGCGTGGCGCGGTCCAATTAGAGACGCCGTATTCGCGGAGTTTGCCCTGCTGGCGGGCCTTGTCAAGGGTGCCGAGGATATCGGCGACGGGGTTTTCGATACCATCGCGGTGCAGGAGGTAGAGATCAACGTGGTCGGTGCGCAGGGCTTTGAGGCTGGCTTCGAGGTCGGCCATGATCTCGCGGGGATTGACGCGAGTTTTATCCATGTTGTCCAACGCGGGATGGACGCCTTTGGTGCATAGCACGATCTGATCGCGGTTCTTGCGGGAGGCCAGGTAGTCGCCGAGGATGCGTTCGCTGCGGCTGCGTTCGCCGGGGAACCAATCGCTGTAGACACGGGCCGTATCGACAAAATTGCCGCCGTTGGCGAGGAAGTGGTCGAGTAACGCGAAAGACTCCTGCTCGCTGCCGTCAATGCCGAGGCCACTGAGGCCAAAACAAAGAACGGAGGCGCTGATATCGGTGCGGTTGATCGTGCGTTTTGGGATCATGAACAATTCCTTTTGCAAAAGTCTTGACAAGCGACGGGAAAAGACCGATACTTAGTATACGACCTTGGCGCTGGAAATGCGAAAACCCGCCTTGTACGAGGCGGGAATTGTTAGGGGTGTACGGTTTGTCCAAAAAGGAGCGGTGGCAATGGGAAAGAAATGCTTCACCTTGATTGAACTGCTGGTCGTGATTGCGATCATCGCCATTCTGGCGGCCATGCTGCTGCCGGCGTTGAGCAAGGCGCGAGAGAAAGCGCGGACGATTTCGTGCGTGAGCAACCTCAAGCAGCTGGGTCTGGCCAACGGCATGTACACGACTGATTTCGCGGACTACTTGCCACCGGTATACAACGGCCCCACGCACAATGAACGCGTGTGGTGGGTGGGCTTGCTGCACGAGTACTTTGGTGACTACAAGACCATGATCTGCCCGTCGACAAAAGCCAACAACTTTAATTGCTATCCGCTCGGGAATGCCAATAGTTCATATCTGAGCCAGAAAATGTGTTACGCAGCTCTGCAGACACATGTGTGGGTCAGCGATGGCAGCAAAGCCTCGCGGACGCTGGGGCAGTTCAAGGCGCCATCGGAGACTTTTGTGTACGTCGAGGCATCAAGAATTTACAGCCACTGGTGCCCGACATGCAAGAATGACAACAATACCTGTGGCTGTCCCTGCAAAGTGGTCAACGGCGATGGCGCTCGCAACCCCGAGACGACCTTGCATGGTGAGACCATGAATGCCGTGCACTGCGATGGCCATGTTGGCGGTTTCAAGGCATCGCAAATTCGCAGCTCCAGCACCAGCGAGAAGTGGTTCGGCCACGGCAGCAGCGCATTTTAGTAATCGGTCACCCATTGATAATTGAGCCATAGAGCTTCTGGCTGAGTCAAACGTGCCCGTTTCCCTGGCCGCGAAGCGGCAGAAGCGCTGAAAGCGCGAAACATACCAGCCCAGGGCAAGCACGCTGAAAGCGTGCGCCGCCCTGGGTACAATGGCGACCATGTTCGTGTTCCTCGGCCCCTTTTGCCCCAGTCGGCGAAGCTGACTGGGGCAAAAGGGGCAATGGAACTCACTTGCTTACCTGGGATTGACATCGGCGGCATGTTTGGCCGCCATTATCAATGGGTAACCGCTTACGCATTCTAAAACCGACCAGCACGGCGCGGCGCCAAGCAGCGCCATTGCGGTTATAGTATGGCCTTCCGGTGGACGAAGAGTTCCACCGGGAGGCCTTTCAGCTTTTTCATCTCAGTAAGACGATCCCGCCGAGAGGAAGTGGACATCTATGAAAGCGAAAGATTTCGATAAGGTATTTGATGCCGGCGAGGATGTCACGGCGTATCTGGATCTAACCTCGCCGCGTCGACCTGGGCAGGAGCAGCGACGGGTGAACGTCGATTTTCCGGTTTGGATGATAGAGAAGCTTGACAAAGAGGCCAAACGCCTTGGCGTGGCCCGACAGTCTCTTATCAAGGTGCTGATAGCTCAGCATCTTGATCGATGTGGTAGGTGATATGACCAGTGGCTTAGGAGTCGTTCGATAATTACATTTACAGCCTATACCTAGGCACGCTACAAGCGTGCAGCATAGCATGTAAGCGAAACGAGTTCCATTGCCCTTTCGCCCCCAATCAGCTTCGCCGATTGGGGGCGAAAGGGCCGAGGAACATGGACATATCGTGCTTTGCACCCAGGGCGGCGCGCGCTTTCAGCGCTGCTTGCCCTGGGCTGGCATGCTTCGCGCTTTCAGCGCTTCTGCCGCTTTGCAGCTAGGGGGATATCTCCTGGCGATATGGTATTGAGTATATGGAGTGTATGTACCGCAAAATGTAAACGTAATTTGTGAACAGCTCCTTAGGGCGTTCGCGGAAGAAAAATGTAAAGGACGGACGGCAATGACGATGTATGGCGGCGTAGTGGATCCGCGCGTGCGGGAGTATGTGAGTGTGCAGCGGGTGATCTGTTCTCAGGGCGTTGACCGGCCGGAAGCGCTGGTGGGCAATCCGGCGACACAATGCAACATCTGGAATACGCCGGCATTGGAGATTCCAACGGCTGGCAGCTACCTTGTGTTGGATTTTGGGCGGGAACTCCACGGCGGCGTGAAGATCATCTCGCAGGGCAAGGAGATTGTGCGCATCCGACTGCGTTTTGGCGAGTCGGTGAGCGAAGTCATGGCCGAGCCCAATCAGGACCACAGCATTCA
The DNA here is from genome assembly GCA_028706165.1 of Lentisphaeria bacterium. Classification (GTDB taxonomy): domain Bacteria; phylum Verrucomicrobiota; class Lentisphaeria; order Oligosphaerales; family Oligosphaeraceae; genus Oligosphaera. The sequence continues at coordinate 14,024 of JAQWBY010000064.1, forward strand.
CGACACGGAGCTGATTCTGCCCAAGATGGGCGCGCAGGAATACGGCAATACCGGCTTCCGCTTTGTGCGTGTGGACGTGCTTGAAGGCAGCCTGCGTCTGCAGAACATCCAGGCGGTGGCATTGTATCACGACTTGGAATACGTCGGGCAGTTCGAGTGCAGTGACGAGCGTCTGAACCGGGTGTGGCAGACGGCTGCTTACACCGTCCACCTGAACATGCAGGACTACATCTACGACGGCATCAAACGCGATCGGTTGGTATGGATGGGCGACCTCAATCCGGAAGTCCGCACGATGTTGACGTTGTTCACGGATTTATCGCTGATTCCCAAGAGCCTGGACTACGTGCGGGACCAGACGCCCTTGCCGCAATTCATGCACGGCTTCAGCTCCTATTCGTTATGGTGGATACAGAACCAGTACGACTACTTTATGCACAGCGGCGATCTGGCTTACCTGCAAAAGCAGCGTGACTACCTGCTGGGGCTGCTGAAGGTCTTTGCCGGCTGCGTGGCTGAGGATGGCAGCGAGACGCTCACCGGCGCGCGCTTCCTCGACTGGCCGACGCAGGGCAATCCGGCCGGCACTCACGCGGGCCTGCAGGGGCTGATGCTCATGACCATGAGCTCGGCGGAAAAACTGCTGGTGGCCCTCGGTGAAGACAGCACAGCGCAGCGCGAGATCATCGCCAAGCTTCGCCGGCACGTACCTGATTGTGGGCAGTGCAAACCTGCGGCGGCGCTGCAGATGCTCAGCGGCCTGGTAGACCGCAGCGCGGTCATGGAAGCGGATCCCTGTGCCGGCAACAGCACTTTCATGGGCTTGTACACGCTGTTGGCACAGAAGAACGCCACGGCCCTGCAGGTCCTGCGGACCTACTGGGGCGCCATGCTTGATTACGGCGCGACGACATTCTGGGAGGATTTTGATTTGAGCTGGGTCGAGAATGCGTCGCGCATTGACGAACTGCCGCAGCCGGGAAAGGCGGACCTCCACGCCGACTTCGGCAACTACTGCTACAAGGGCCTGCGGCACAGTCTCTGTCATGGCTGGGCGTCTGGGCCGGCGGCGTGGCTGATGCACCGCGTGCTGGGGTTGAGCGTCTTGGAACCCGGCTGCCGACGCATGGCCTTCGCGCCAGACCTGGTGGATCTGGACTATGCCAAGGGGCGCTATCCCACGCCACTCGGGCCCATCGAAGTCAGCCTCGAACGGGGCCGCCCAAGCGTCATCCACGCCCCCAAGGGCGTGGTCATTGACGGCGTCGAC
>JAQWBY010000065.1 GCA_028706165.1 Lentisphaeria bacterium
CGCGGTCGCGCCTCATGCACAAAAAACAGCGCCAGGACATGGCCGGCGCATAGCTGATCTGCATGGCACTTTGTCCAAAAACGCTCCAGACATGGCCATTATTGGAATTGTTCGGCAACTGGACTGCCGCGCCGGCCTCCTTTCCCGCAAAAAAAGCGCCGGGCAACTAGCTGATCAACAGCCTGCTGCCCGGCGCTCGGTGGAGAAAGGGAAAGGTATCTTTAAGAATTACTTCTTGGCAATGACCTTGGCCATTTCGACGACCTTGTTGGAGTAGCCCCACTCATTGTCGTACCAGGAGACGACCTTGACGAAAGTCGGGTCGAGAGCGATACCGGCCTTGGCGTCAAAGATGGACGTGCGAGCTTCGCCGCGGAAGTCGGTGGAAACAACGGCTTCTTCGGTGTAGCCGAGGATGCCTTTGAGCTCGCCTTCGGCGGCGGCCCTCATGGCGGCGCAGATGTCTTTGTAGTCGGCGGCTTTCTCGAGCTCGACAGTCAGGTCAACAACCGACACGTCGGAGGTCGGAACGCGCATGGACATGCCCGTGAGCTTGCCATTCAGAGCCGGCAGAACTTTGCCAACGGCCTTGGCGGCGCCGGTGCTCGACGGAATGATGTTCTCAAGAATGCCACGACCACCGCGCCAGTCCTTCTTGGACGGGCCGTCGACGGTCTTCTGCGTGGCGGTGGTGGCATGAACCGTGGTCATCAAACCGCGCTTGATGCCGAATTTGTCATTGAGAACCTTGGCAATCGGAGCCAGGCAGTTCGTCGTGCAGGACGCGTTGGAAATGATGTCCTGGCCGGCGTAGCTGGTGTGATTCACACCGTAGACAAACATCGGGGTGCTGTCTTTGGACGGAGCGGACATGATGACTTTCTTCGCGCCAGCCTGGATGTGCTTGCGGGCGGTCGCGTCGTCCAGGAAGAAACCAGTGGACTCGACGACGATCTCGGCGCCGACTTCGTTCCACTTCAGATTCGCGGGGTCCATCTCGGCGGTCAGGCGAATGGCCTTGCCGTTGACGATCATCTTGTCGCCTTCGACTTTCACTTCGCCCTTGAAACGGCCGTGAACCGAGTCGTACTTCAGCATGTAGGCGAGATATTCCGGCTCCAGCAAGTCGTTGATACCGACGATTTCAATGTCGTCAGCAAAATTCTGCACCGCCGCGCGGAAGACCATCCGGCCAATACGGCCAAAACCATTGATACCAAGTTTGATTGCCATTGAGAATTCTCCTTGGGGCTGCCTGTGAATACCGCTCGCCGGCCACGCCGGAAAGCCATGCTAGGGAACAAAAAAGACTATTTTTACTATAGCGCCCGGGCATGAATTCGCAAGCCCCGACACGGCAACAACTCAGAGAATTTTGCGCCGCCAGCACGGCCGCTTGGAGCACCCCCTCCGTAGCCTCACGGCATGCCGTGAGGCTACGCCGACAGTATCGCGTTACGCCTCGAGGGTTTCGATGGCGGCCTTGCGGCTTTGCACGGCGTGGAGTTTCGCCAGGTCGAATTTCATACTGCGGTCGAAGAACAGCACGCCATTCTGCTCCTGGAAGACGTCGGTGAGCTGCGTGTAGCAGTATCCGAACATCTTGGGGTTGTCGAGGAGCACATCGCAGAGGCCCTGGAAGCGGGCGTAAAATTCGTCCAGCGACTTGGGTCTTTCGCCGTAGCCCCAGGAGAAGTCTTTCTCGCCTGCTTTGGGATTCCACCAAATACCGCCGAATTCGCTGACAAAGTAGGGCTGGCTGCGGTAGGGGATGCTCCAATGCTTGTCCCGGCCATTCTGGTAGGGATCATCGGCGGCGAGGCCGCTTTGCTGGACCGCGAATTTGGCGGGGTCCTGGCTGTAGTCATGACAGTCGTAGATATCGGCTTCGGCGACGCGGTGCGAGTAGCCGGAGCTGTCCAGCACGGGCCGGGTATTGTCGACGAGTTTTGCGGCCAGGAACATGCCGCGGGTGACATCGTCGAGGGTGGTCATGTAATCTTCGATAGACTGGTGGGTCTCATTGAGCGGACACCAGCCAATGATGGCCGGGTGCGAATAATCGCGTTCGAGGACTTCGAGCCACTGGGTCATCATGGCTGCGGCGGGCTGGTGGCGATAGCCATCGACCACGGTGCTGGGCACGCGCGTGCCTTGGCGGTAGCCCCAGTCGCCATATTCGCCCCAGACCAGATAGCCGAGGCTGTCAGCGTGATACAGGAAGCGCTCTTCGAAGACTTTCTGGTGCAGTCGCGCGGCATTAAAGCCGGCGCGCATAGCCAAGGTGATGTCACGCATCAGCGCCTCATCTGTCGGTGCCGTGAGCAGGCCGTCAGGATAGTAGCCCTGATCGAGGACCTGGCGCTGGAACACGGTCTTGCCATTGATTTTCACCTTCAGGCCATCAATGCTAACACTGCGCATGCCCGCGTAGCTGGTGGCATGGTCGACCAGCTCACCGCCAGGCGCGAAAAGGCTCAGGTCGATGTCATACAGCTGGCCATCGCCGGGTTGCCAAAGCCGCAGGCGGTCGTCCGGCACCGGCAAAATCAGCGTGCTGGCGAAATCGCCACCGGTGACGACTTCGGCGCGAGACACATCGCCGTGGCTGTCTTTGAGGACGGCGACGATTTTCCACCCCGCCTGCGGATTGACCAGATGCTGGTCAATGCGGAACTGCTTTTCCTGCAGGCAGGGCGTAATCCGCGGGCGCTTCAGGCTGGTAGGCGCCACGGGTTCCATCCACACCGTCTGCCAAATGCCAGTGGTGCGCGGGTAATGGCAACCGTGGTTCTCGTAGATCATCGATTGTTTGCCGCAGGGCTTCGCCCAATCACGCGGATCGCGAGCACGGACGACTATCGTGGCCGTGCCGCCGAGATCGCGGCCAAAGCCGAGATCGCAGCTGAACGGCGAGTAGCCGCCCCGGTGCCGGCCGACTTCGCGGCCGTTGACCCACACCGTCGCTTCGTAGTCCACCGCTTGAAAATTGAGCAACACCCGGCGCTCACCCCAGCTCTCGGGAACGGTGACCTCGCGGCGATACCACACCGCCTCCATGAAATCCAGGTACTCGACGCCGGACAGCTTGCACTCCGGACAGAATGGCACGCGAATTTTCCCACTCAGCTCGCGGTTCAGCAAACCACGGGCCAGCCCGGAATCGCCGGTGTCAATTTCAAACTGCCAATCGCCATTGAGATTAAGCCAGTCTTCGCGGACGAATTGGGGCCGCGGATACTCCGGTCGTGGTATTTTTGCCATGGTCTGTCCTCATTCTCTACGTGTGGTAGTCACAGTTGAATGCGTGGCTATTATGCCGCCGGCAAGCCTGCCGGCGACATTCAGTCAACAGGCAGCGACCAGCGCTTGAAAAAGCTTGAGCTGGTAGGGTTGTTGCCAGATCCGTTCGGGATGCCATTGCAGGGCGAGCAGAAAACGCCCGCCCGCCTCTCGGAGCGTAAAGGCCTCAATCACGCCGTCGCCGCTGTGCGCAATGGCCTGAAATGGCACCGCCAAACAGTCGATAGCCTGATGATGGGACGAATTGCAGCGAATACTGGCGCTGCCCAGCAACGAATACAGTAGCGTGCCGGCCACGAGCTCGACGTCGTGCCAAGTCTCCGCCGGCGGCCGCATCCGGCGGTGCTCCAGAGCACCGGGCAAATCATCGGGAATATGCCGGTACAAGGTGCCACCGGCGGCAACATTCATTTCCTGGCAGCCCAGACAAATACCCATGAGCGGCTTGGCGCTATGCGCCAGGAGTTCCTGTGCCATAGCGAAGTCCCAGTTCTCGCGCTGCCCCGGCAAGATGGTCATGGCCGGGTGATTGGCCTGGCCGTAGCGACTCGCCCGAATGTCCGGCCCGCCACTGAGAATGACGCCGTCGAGCCCGCGGCAATAAGCCTTGGCCACCCGCAAATCCGCCAACGGCGGTATCAGTACCGGCAAGGCACCGGCGGCGGCCAGCGCCTCCGCGTACTCAATGGGCAGCGCCAGCTGACTGCGCACGGGATCAAGGCCGCAACTGATTCCAATGAGGGGCTTGGCCATGGCAGGGCTCCCGATGACAACCCGGCAAGCAAGGCCCGCCGGGCGTCACCACGCAGACGAATCACAAGTTACCGAAAGAACCACTCAGACTCTTGTCGGCACTCTTGTCCGTGACCTTCTTGAAGGTCGATTTCGCAATCAGCTCTTTCAAATGCGCTTCGTAAGCGGCGCTATCCATAGGCAGCTCAACGCGCTTCTTCGTCATCAGCGAGTACTGCATGGCGTTGGCAATCTCCACCGAGCGGATGCCGTCTTCGGCCGGAGCGATCAACGGTGCGTTGTCCAGAATCGCCGCCACAAAATTCTTCTTGATGCCGAGATGCTGTTCACCAGAGCCGGACAGCGGTATGTCGATGTTCCAGATGCCAGGCACGCCGAAGCGGTTATTGGAGGTCTTGAGGTACTCGCCAGCGGGCACTTCGTTGCGAATAAACTCAAGCTTGCGGCCGCCACGGCCGATGTCCAGCACGAGTTTGCCGCGGTCGCCGACGATCTCGAAACGATTGGTGCCGGGGGCCTCGCCGGTGGTGGTGAAGAACGCACCAGTGGCGCCATCGGGGTATTCGAAGAGCGCGCTGACGTCGTCTTCCACTTCAATGTCGTGGAATTTGCCGAGGCCACCAATGGCGGTGATGGCCGACGGCATGCCGCAGAGCCACTGATAGAGATCGAGGTTGTGCGGGCACTGGTTGACCAGCACGCCACCGCCCTCACCAGCCCAAGTGGCGCGCCAGCCACCAGAGCGATAGTACGACTCGGTCCGGAACCAGTTGGTGATGATCCAGTTCGAACGCTGAACCTTGCCAATCTCGCCCTTGCTGATCAGATCATGCATCTTGATGTAGTAGGGGTCCGTACGCTGATTGAACATCGCCGCAAACTTAATCTTGGGGTCGGTGTGTGCCGCAATGAGTTTCTCGGCATCAGCTTTGTGCACGGAAATGGGCTTTTCCACCAAGGTATGAATGCCGTTCTGCAGGGCGTCAATGCCGATGGTCGTGTGGAAGTAGTGCGGCGTCGCTACCAACACGGCGTCCACATCGCCGCTGCGGATCAGCTTGGCACTGTCATCGTAGGTCTTGATGCCGGGGTATTTGGCGAAAAGCGACGTGTCCAGATCGCAGATGGCCGCCAATTCACAACGCGGGACTTTGCCGTCCATAACCTCTTTGGCATGCGCACTACCCATGCCACCGACACCGATGATACCAAGACGAACCTTGTTCATTGCCAGACTCCTTCACGATGAGGTTGGTGAAAACAGCTTCAAGCCCCGGGCTAAAAGCATCTGAAAAGCCATAAGATAATGCCATTGCCGCGCCCTGCCGGCCAGCAGAACAGTTTAAAACAACAATTTCAAGGCCGCCAAAACCGTCAAGACTTGTATCAGTCGATTGAAGCCGCTGTTGGAAAGCCTACTGCTGAAATAAATGCCCAGCAGCCCACCGGCAAGAATCGCCGGCGATAGCTTGATGTTGAAGGCCAGGCTGTCGGAATTGATGAGCCCGAGCTGCATCATGAAAGGCACTTTGCACCAGTTCAGCACCATGAAATACCAGGCGCTGGTGCCGATGAAGGCGTCCTTGGGCAGACGCATGGCCAGGAGGTAGATGAGCATGATCGGCCCAGCCGCATTGGCCAGCATGGTAGTGATGCCGGCAATGACCCCAAAAACGATGGCGATGACCAGGCTCGGCCAGCCGCTCTGGTCTTGACCGATGGGCAACAGCGCCAGAAAACGCTCACGCAAGGCGTTGAGCGCCAGCAAGACCAGCACCAGCACGCCGATGCTGACGCGAATTACGCGGTCGTCCACCCAGTCCTGCCGCATCAGCAGATAGCCAATGACAATCCCCACCAGCGCCGCCGGCATCAGCCGCGTCAGCAGCCGCCAGTCGGCGTGGCGGTTGAAATGCGTCACCCCCATCGCGTCGCCAATAATCAGCACTGGCAATAATGCGCCCGTGGACAGTTTCGCCGGAAAGACGGTCGCCATCAGCGGCACCGCCAGCGAGCCAAGGCCCGCCAAGCCGCACTTGGACATCCCCACCACCACACCGCAAAAAATCGCCACGCACCAGCCCATGGCTGACAAGTCATATAGCGTTGAGTCCATGAATCTTCCTATGCTGGTGCCCGCCCGCCGGTACGGGGGCAAAAAAAGGAACAACGCCCGCCTGTGCGGCCACCTGGGAGGGGGAGGGAGGGGGGGGGAGGTGGCGGCTAGCATGACGGACGTTGTTCGGTCGACACTGGCTCTTAGCTCAGTGCTTGTTTTAGTGTTGCGGCCTGCTGCAGGCCAATATATTGCTTGACGACTTTGCCGTCTTTGAACAATAGCAGAGTCGGAATCGAGCTGACTTTGAAACGGCTGGCCAACTCGGCCTCGTCATCCACATTCACTTTGCAAATCTTGGCGCTGTCCCCGATTTCGCCAGCCAACGTCTCAAGAATGGGCAGCTGCATGCGGCAAGGGCCGCACCACGGCGCCCAAAAGTCGATCAATACAGTACCCTGTGCAACGGCGGCGTCAAATTCAGCCGCTTTCAATTCTTTCAACAAACCTGCCATGGTGGAGTCCTTTCTCTTTGTGTTTAGGCAACTTAATCTATGAACTAGCAGTTCATTTTTCTGCTTCCAGGCGAAGGCTTAGCCAGCGTTCGGCGTCTATGGCGGCCCGGCAGCCCATGCCGGCGGCGGTTATGGCCTGGCGGTAATGGGCGTCCACACAATCACCAGCGGCGAAAACTCCCTCAATGGCGGTCGCACTAGACTGACCGGCATCAGGAAGCACAATATAGCCGTTGTTCAGCGACAATGCATCCGCAAAAACTTCCGTATTCGGCAAATGACCGATGGCGACAAAAACGGCGGCGCAAGGCAACTCGCGGGTCTTACCGCTGACGGTGTCCTTCAGCGTCACTGCCGTCACTTTCTCTTCTTTTGGGTCTGACACGGCGGCCACGACGCTGTTCCACTGCAGCGTGATCTTCGGGTGCTCCAGGACGCGCTTCTGCATGATCACCGACGCGCGCAGGGCGTCCCGCCGGTGGATGACGTGCACCTCGCTGGCAAAATGCGTCAGAAACAACGCCTCTTCCAGGGCCGAATCGCCACCGCCAACCACGACCACGGGCACCTTGCGGAAAAACGCACCATCGCAGGTCGCGCAGTAGGATATGCCGTGATTGCGCAGGGCGGCCTCTGCCGGCAGACCGAGTTGGCGCGGCCGCGACCCCGTAGCAATGATCACTGCCATGGCCTCGAGCACCGATCCGTCGTCCAGGGTCAGGGTATGTGGCCCGCCCGGCGTGAAGGCGACCTTGCTGACCAGGCCCTGTTGCACCCGGGCGCCAAAACGCTCGGCCTGCTGCCGCATGCGCTCCATCAGCTCAAAGCCCTGCAGGGCTTCCGGAAAGCCCGGGAAATTCTCAATGTCGGTCGTTTGCGTCAACAGCCCGCCCGGCAGGTCGCCGGCAATAACCAGCGGTGTGAGCTCGGCCCGGGCTGCGTAGATTGCAGCCGTGTAGCCAGCCGGACCGGTGCCGATGATGACCAGTTTTTCCATCCCAAACGTCTCCTTTGTACTCACATGATACCATTCGCAGCCGTGGCGGCCCGCAACAATGCCGGCGCTTCAGCGTTGCGCGTTCTGTTCTGAAGATAGCACCTGCCGGCGGATCTTGTCAAAGTCCATTTTCAATAATAATTCCGGGATATTCACCCACAACGCATGGAAGCCATAGCCGCCCTTGACCATCTCATCGCAGGCCTCCTGTGGCGTCCAGTTGTCGAAGACCACGCGGTAGGCGGCACAGACCAGCCCAGTACGATCGGCGCCATGGAGGCAGTGCACTAGGAATGGCCCTTCCTGCTGGCGGGCAATAATGCGCAGAGCGCGAATGACATCGTCTTCCGTAGCCGACCAGGGGCTAAAAGGCACGTAGTACACGCGCAAGAGGGTATCCTGCGCTTCGTCAATGTTGTTGTGGAACTGCCGCAGGCAGACCACGCTGCGTACACCAAGCTGCTTTTCCAAATTTTTGAAACCCGCCGAGCTCGGCTGCGCCGAGCGATAGAGATGGTCGTTGAGCCGATGCAGATTGGGCACGCCCGAGAGCTCCACCGGTTTTGCCCAGGACGCCCGGCGATCCACTGCCGGCGGCGCGGCGTCAAAGCCATCGCCGTCAGTGCTGCGACAGCCGTTTTGGAGGATAACCAAGGCAATCAGGCTGGCACTGACAATGGCTTTGCGTATCATCACAATCCTCGGCGTTACTTTCGTGTGAATGTCTATCCCGGCCGGCTAGCTGCGGGTCGTCTGCATGCCGGTGTTGGACAAGGCAAAATGGACAAAGTGCGCCAGCTGGTTCGGCGGATTGCCAGTGAGCTCGGCGCGAATGCGGTTGGCGGCGTCTTCGGACTTCGCCATCAGCAGCAGATAGCCGCCGCCGCCGGCACCGAGGAGCTTCGCGCCGGCAAGGTGGTCACCGATGCGGTCGAGGATGGCGACGATCGCCGGCGGGTAGGTGGCGGCGTCAAGTACGCCGTTGAGCACGCCCGAGCGATTGATGACCTTGCCGAGGCCCTGCCAGTCACCGATCTGCACGGCCTGCGCGCCCTGCGTGGCCAGGTCGCCAATCTCCTGCAGGATGCCCAACTGCTCGTGGTCGTTGAGGAACATGCGCCGGGCGACAGTATGCAGAATGCCCTTGGCGACGCGGGTGATGCCCGTGTAGTACAGCATCATGTCGCGATTGGCATGTTCGGCAATCATGCGCTCCGGCAGCCAGTTGATGGCTAGACTCTGCTCCAACCCCGGGCGGCTTTCCACCAGTTTGATGGACGGCAACACACCGCCGACCTGGTCCTGCCAACCGCCGCCCGTGGTCAAGAGCTGCTCCAGCACCATGGTGCGGAAAAGCAGTTCCTGGTGTTGCCAGCCGAGCCCACAGGCGTCGTTGAGCGCTCCGAGAATCGTCGCCGCCAGAATGCTGCTCGTGCCCAAGCCTGAGCCCTTCGGCACCGCCGACAGCATGGTCAGTTCCAAGCCGCCGCCCCACGCCTGCAGCTGCTCGCGCAAAGTCCGCGCCGGCGACACATTGAACTCCGGCAAAAATCCGCAGAGGGCCAGCGCGGCCTTGGGAATGGCGAAAGACCCGCCGACCTGCGTGAACTGCCGCAGCTCGGCGTAGTCTTGCAGCCGCAGCTCGCCACCAAGGTCGATCGACCGCAGGACAATCTCGGGCGTCTCCGACCGACGGATGAAGCACTGCAGCGGCGGCTGGCCGTTGAGTTCGACGGCGAGATTGAGGACGCGACCGCCGTGGAAGAGGCACTGCGGCGGTGTGTCCGTCCAGCCGCCGGCAAGATCCAGGCGCACTGGGCTGCGCGCCCACAGTATCTGCTCGTCATTGAGGGTGCTGTGAGGGTTGACCGGCGCGGCACTGGCCTGGGCGATCATCGCCTCGCGTAGAATGCTCATGGCCCGTGCGCGTTCGCGATCGGCATCGTCATGGCGACCCTGACAGAAGATCATCTCCGCACGGAACATCGCATCGCGAGCCGGCCACAGCGGATCCTGGCCGACGTCGCTGGCGCCTTCTTCCGCCACCGGCGCCGCAATGCCCAGCCCCGCAGCCAGCTTCGCCGTCCGTTGGAGGTCGAGCTGATAAAAGAAACCGCGCTGGCGAGACGCCAGCAATGGCGCAAAATTCGCCTTGAGGAAAAAACGCCGCTGAACTTTCAGGCGTTTGAGATTCGCCTGCGCTGCCAAATCGCTGGCGGAAAGACGTGGGCAACACCGGTAGAAGGCGGCTAAGTCAGCGCCGACAACCGCGTCCACGCTGCACACACAGGCCTCACCACCAGCCGCGCCAGCCAGCTCCGCCGGGGTATTCAGTGCTGGCCGCTGACTACTGGCGGCGGTCGTTGCGCCGCGAGCGGACATCGCCGCGCCGTGAATACTGCAGAGCCATTGCAGGAAATGGCCGGTATCCGCCGTGATGGCGTCGACCACGGGGAAAAGTGCGGCCTGCTGGATATCCTGGGCGGGATCAAGGTCGCAGGCGGCGATGCTCAGTCCTCTGTCCTGGAACCACTGGCCGGCGCTTTGGCCGAGCCAGCGCGTGCTGTGATCGCCAAGAGCGCCGCGAAACGCGTCATCCATGCCGTAGAAGCGCAGGCAGTACTGGTGATCACCGACGGGCACCACGTCAAGACAGACGCCGGCCGGCAAAGTGAGCTGCCAGTCATTGGCGGGCACGCCAGTGATCACGTGGTCGCTGGCCAGCTGCCAGCCGACTGGGACGTGGCTGTTCTCAATCCATATCGACTGATTGTCGCTGTGCAAGGCCCCGCCAATGACCGCATTTTGCGTGATAATTCCCGGATGCCGCGGGAAATAGCCGATGTGCTGGCTCTGTTCAATGCGGCTGTTCTGGATGGCGACGGTGGTCTGTACCAGCTCACGGGACGTTCCAAAGTGGTTGAAGGCGCCAGGCGCCAACGGCAGCACCACGCAGCGGAAATCAGCCAGCGCCGCATCGGGCCGCGTAGGCGTCGTGCCCATGGCCTCACCCCAGCTGCCATAGAGCGAATAGGGCTGCGGACCATCGGGAAAACCGCCCTGCGCCTCGTCCCAACCGCACTTGCGCATCAGGGCCATGACCGCACGGCGGCTGAAGAGCCACAGGCCAGTGTCCAACAGGAAATTATGCTTTTCAACCAGCTCGCAGACGGCCTCCCGCGAGGGCTTTTGGAGGACGAAGGCGAGCTGGCCCTGCTCGTCACGCCGGCAGAAGAAGACACCGTGGCGGCTGGCCTGCTCGGGCGTGCTCCAAACGCCGAGGCAGGCCACATCACAGGGCGGCACCGCCGGAATCGCGCCGCGCAGCAGCACGTCGCCGCTGGCCACAGCCAGAACGATGTCCTCGGAGGCGTCCCGGAGGACGCCGCGCATAAAAGGCAGCTGCAGCTCCAACAGGGTCTGCTCCAGATGCTGGCCGTGGCTCCAGCGCCAAACCGGCATGGGCACCAGGGCCTTGCCGCTGGCCGCGTAGGCGGGTGTGCGCCGACTCTCGCCACCGGCGTGTATCAGCACTTTCCGGGACTGCGACAGCCAATCGCCAAAACTCAGGTCAGCGGCATCCTGCCGTTGCCGCTGCCAGGCCTGATGCAGCAGCCACGCCGTGCCACCGCCGGAATCCAAGTGCGACCCAACAGGATCGCTGCAGGCGTACCACGCCGGAAACGGCCGCTGCTCGCGCTCAGCATAATCACTGGCGCTGCAGGGCGGCAAAGACAAGAGAATCTGAAACTGGTCGGCCATGATACTCTCCGAAAAAGCAGCAACGACAGAAATAAAACAACCCACCCCGGCAAAACGCGCTGACGCCAGAGATAAAACAAGCGGGAACACAACCATCGGTTGCGTTCCCGCTTACTATACTCGGATTTTTCGTCGCCGTTAGGCGTTTTCGGCTACGCGATGAACAACGATTTCGGGGTCGAGCTGCTCGCGCAGAATGCGCTCAATGCCGCTCTTCAGGGTCATCTGGGCGTGGGGGCAGCAGCCACAAGCGCCTTTGAGCTTCAGGAAGACATTCTTGCCTTCGATCTTCACCAGCTCCATGTCGCCACCGTCATTCTGCAGGTGCACGCGCAACTCTTCCAACAAGGCTTTGATTTTGTCATCCATGATCTATCTCCTAGTTAGGTGGATTGGGGAGGCTATTGGTTTATACGTGGCTTAATTCTGATATGACAACGATCTGCAACTGCCAACGGCTAGTTGCTTTGAGCGCCAAAACTGGCCAGTTGTTGCCGCACCCGGGAAAGTTTCTCGTCGAACTCGACAATGCGGGCGCGCTCTTTGTCCACGACATCTTGTGGCGCGCGGGCGACAAAGTTGGCGTTGTCGAGTTTTTTGCGGACGCTGGCGAGGTAGGCGACCAGCTCGGCCTCTTGTTTCCGCAGGCGTTCGCATTCGGCAGCCAGATCGACCACGCCGGCTAGGGGTATATACGCCGTGCCCATGCCGCTGACGGCGACGCCGCAGGGGCCGTCCGCCTGGTACTCGGCGAGGATCTGTACGGATGAGGCGACCAGCAGCGACTGCAGAGTCTCTTCGTCGCGCCGCAGGTAGGCGAGGTCTTCGGCGCTGGCTGGCACGAGGATCACGTCGAGCGGCCGGGTGCTGGGAATGACGTAGTTGGCGCGCACGGCGCGCACGGCGCGGATGAGTTCGAATTTGGCGTCGCTGCGGCGCATGGCGTCGTCGTCGGCACCGAGTTCGGCCAGTTCAGCGGGGCTCAGTGACTCGGGCCACTGCGTGAGCATAATGGAGCTGTCGTCGCCGATGAAACCCATCTGGTGGTACAGTTCGTCGGTCACGAAGGGCATGATGGGGTGCAGCAGACGCAGGAAGGTCCCCAGGCAGTAGTCGAAGACACGCAGAACCGTCGCCTGCCGCGCCGCGTCCTGACCATTGAAGACCGGCTTGCAGGACTCGAGATACCAGTCGCAGAACTCACTCCAGATGAACTCGTACAGCATCTTGCAGCTGTCATTGAAGCGGAAACCGGCCAGGCCATCGGTAATGGACTGCACGGTGTTGTTGAGGCGGGCGATGATCCACTGGTCGTCCGGCCGCAGATCGGCGGCGCTTAGGCCCTTGAGGTCCTGCCAATTCGCGCTGCCCGGGCCTTGGCGCAGGCGGAAGCGCACCACGTTCCAAATCTTGTTGGCAAAATTGCGGCCGATCTCGCACTTGTCGTTGCTGTAGCGGATGTCCTGCCCCACCGGCGCGATGTAGATGATGCTAAAGCGCAGCGCGTCCGCGCCATATTGTGCAACCACTTCCAGCGGGTCCGGCGAGTTGTTGAGACTCTTAGACATCTTCCGGCCCTTCTCGTCACGGATGATCGACGTGAAATAGACGTCCTTGAAGGGTATGTCGCCCATGAATTCGAGGGACGCCATGATCATGCGGGCGACCCAGAAGAAAATGATGTCCGGTCCGGTGACCAGGCTCTGGGTGGGGAAGAAGCGCTTGAGCTCCTCGCTGCCGCTCGGCCAGTCGAGGGTGGAGAAAGGCCAGAGCCAAGAGCTGAACCAGGTGTCGAGCACATCCGGGTCCTGCGTCAGGGCCTTGCCGCCGCAGTCTGGGCAGCAGTCCGGGCGGGTGCGGGCGACCACGAGCTTGCCGCATTTGTCGCAGGTGTACGCAGGAATGCGGTGACCCCACCAGAGCTGGCGGCTGATGCACCAGTCCTTGATGTTCTCCATCCAGTGCCGGTAGGTCTTCACCCAGCGGTCGGGATAGAAGCGGATGCGACCGTCGTTCACCGCCGCCAGCGCGGGCTCGGCCAGCGGCTGCATGCTCACAAACCACTGCTCGGAGAGCCGCGGTTCCACCGGCACGTCGCCACGCTCGGAGTAGCCGACCTGATGCGTGTAGTCGTCAATGCGCTCCAGGCAGCCGAGCTCTTCCATACGCGCTACCACGGCCTTGCGGCACGCATAGCGGTCCATGCCGCTGAACTCGGCGCCGGCGAGGTCGTTCATGCTGCCATCATCGTGCATGATGTTGATGAAAGCCAAGTCGTGACGGCGGCCCATCTCGTAGTCGTTCGGGTCGTGCGCCGGCGTCACTTTCACCGCGCCAGTGCCGAAAGCCGGGTCCACAAAATCGTCCGCAAGCACCGGTATTTCCCGCCCAACGATGGGCAACAGCAGCGTCTTGCCGATCTTGTCGCGGTAACGCGGATCCTGGGGATTCACGGCCACCGCCGTGTCGCCCATCATCGTTTCCGGCCGGGTCGTCGCCACGACGACATAGCCGGAGCCATCCGCATAGGGATAGCGGAAGTGCCAAAGGTGTCCACGCTCTTCTTTGTAGGTCACTTCTTCGTCCGACAACGCCGTACGCGATTTCGGACACCAGTTGATGATGCGGTTGCCCTTGTAGATCAGCCCTTTTTCGTACAGGCGGATGAACACTTCCTGCACGGCATCGGAAAGCCCGTCGTCCATGGTGAAACGCTCGCGCTCCCAGTCGCAGGCGCAGCCGATCGTACGCAGCTGACGAATAATCGTGCCGCCGTATTTCTCTTTCCACGCCCACACGTGCTCGAGAAATTTCTCCCGCCCGAGATCGTAACGGGTGAGATTCTGCTCTTTTTTTAGCGCGGCTTCGACCTTGGTCTGGGTGGCAATGCCGGCGTGATCCGTGCCCGGAACCCAACAGACTTCGCGCCCACGCAGTTTCTCAAAGCGAATGAGGATATCCTGCAGGGTGTTGTTCAGAACGTGCCCCAGCGTCAGAATGCCCGTGACATTCGGCGGCGGTATGACGATGGTATAGGGCGTCTTCGGCGACGCCGGATCAGCGTGAAAATAACCGCGCTCTTCCCACAACGAATACCACTTCTTCTCCACTTCCGCGGGATCATAGGCTTTGGCTAACGCCTGCTCCGCGGGTTCATCGGCCTTGGCTAACGCCTGCTCGTCACTCATCGTGCTCTCCTGAAACATGCTCTCGTAGCTGATCGACCCACTAAGGGGCTTTTAGGCGAAAAACTGATAAATGTAATGCCGGAAAAACCCGAAAGCCAATTGCGAGTAGACCCAACCAGGCGGAGCAAGTAGGTCCACCGATCCGACCGATCAGACCGATCAATCAGCCGGATCCGTCCGATCCGTCCGCGATAACAAGAAAGACGATCAGACCGATCAGACCGATCAGACCGATCAGACCGATCAGCAATCGGATCCGTCCGATCCGTCCGATCCGTCCGATCCGTCCGCGACAACAAGAAAGAAGCCCAGACCGATCAGACCGATCAGACCGATCAGCAATCGGATCCGTCCGATCCGTCCGATCCGTCCGATCCGTCCGCGACAACAAGAAAGACGATCAGACCGATCAGACCGATCAGCAATCGGATCCGTCCGATCCGTCCGATCCGTCCGATCCGTCCGCGACAACAAGAAAGAAGCCCAGACCGATCAGACCGATCAGACCGATCAGACCGATCAATCAGCCGGATCCGTCCGATCCGTCCGATCCGTCCGATCCGTCCGATCCGTCCGATCCGTCCGCGATAACAAGAAAGGCGATCAGACCGATCAGGCCGCCCGTCATTTGCCGATGCAAAAGCGCGCGAAGATCGTATCGAGCACATCGGGATCCACGCTGCGACCAAGGATTTTCCCCAGGTCG
>JAQWBY010000066.1 GCA_028706165.1 Lentisphaeria bacterium
CGCCAGCGAAGGGCATGAGCCTCTTGACCATTTTTCTCGTGGTGACGATGTATTCATTGCCGTCCTGGCAGAGGATGGAAATGGCATCGGCGTCGGCTCCGGGCATATCTTCGAAGATATCGACTTGACCGGTGATAGTGACTACTCGTTGTTCTTTGTCTTCTTTCATGGCGGGATTCCGTCTGGCTGGTTCTATTTATTGGCTAATAGACAAAAAAAACCGCGCATAATCTACCGATGTTGGACGCTCGTGCTAGCGCAGCGGCAAGATTTTGTGCAGTCGGAGAAAGTTTATGAAAAAAAATGGCGTTTGGCAATATCTCCCGCAAGATTTTTTATGCGTACCTTGGACTTTCTGGACGATCTGGTTTGTTGCGGGAGGGTATCGCGGTATATTTGGGGACACTTTTTGCACGCATGGCAGCAGGCGCTAGGCAAGCTACAGAGGAGAGAACGACATGAGGTTCAAGGGACCAGCGGCGGTAATGTTATTGGCCTTGGCGGTGCATGGCGATGGCGTGGTGCCAGGGAAAACGGCGGCGCAGGCCGACCGGGTGTTGATATTGGGCAACAGCATTACCTTGCATGGTCCCAAGGCGGATATTGGCTGGCACGACAACTGGGGCATGGCTGCCAGCGCGTTGGAGAAGGACTACGCGCACCTGCTGGTGCAGAAATTCACGGCAGCTCGGCAAGGGCAGGCGCCTGAGTTCAAGATTGGCAACATTGCCGGTTTTGAACGCGGCTATGCCAGCGCGGACGTGTCTGAGGTGCTGAAGAAGTACCAGGAGTTCAAGCCCGACCTGGTGGTGTTGGCCATTGGCGAGAACATTCCGGCGCCCAATGGCGCGGAGCAGGAAGCGGCCCTGCTCAAGGCCCTGCAGGACTTGATGACGGCCTTGCGGGCGGATGGGGCGAGTCGGCTCTTCGTGCGTAGTTCGTTCTGGCCGCATGCGGTGAAAGACCGCCTGTTGCAGGAAGCCTGCGCGGCGGTCGGCGGCACCTATGTCGATCTCAGCGGTTTTGCTGGCAAGGAAGAGTACTTTGCCCGTTCGGAACGGCAGTTTGAGCACAAGGGTGTGGCTGGGCATCCTGGCGATCGCGGCATGGCGGCCATCGCTGATGCCATCTGGGCGGTCATCAGTGCGCAAAAATAAGGGGCGCCGGCAAGTCCGGGATACACTCAAAGAATAAAGCAGCGGGGCGGAATGGGCCGAATGGTCTTTTCCGCCCCGCTGTTGTTTGGCGCTTATTGGGCTGCGACTTACTCTACGGTGAGGCATTCGCCGGGCAGTGGCGCGAAGGTGTTGGGGAAGATAGCGCGGGCGGCGGCGGCGGTAGCATCGCGTGATGCCGGGTTGTAGTGGACGAGGGCGAGGCGTTTGGCGTTGGCCAGTTTGGCGATGGCGGCGGCGTCCGGCGCGCCGGAATGGCCATTGGTGCCGTTGGGATCGGCGTGGCTCGGGCCGTAGCTGGCCTCGTGCACCAGCAGATCGCAGTCTTGGGCGTGGCGCGCCAGTGACTCGAGGTAAGCCGTGTCGCCGGTGAAGACCACGCTTTTACCGCTGTCGTGTTCGGTGAAACGGTAGCAGAGACCGGAGACGGGGTGGATGGTCGGGCAGGTCGTTACCTTGAAGCGGGGCGTGTCAAAGCTGCTGCCGGGGCGCAGAGGCACGACGACGGGGGCCATCGCGACGTCTTCGAAGGCATCCGTGCGCAGGAAATGCAGTGCCCGGTCGACGACGAGTTTGATTTCAGGCCGTGGCCCCAGAATGACCAGTGGCTCTTTATTGACCTTCGCGCGGTTGCGAAAGACCTGGCTGAAGATCATTGCTGGCAGGCCCATATAGTGGTCCTGATGGCAGTGGGTGATGAAGAGGAAATTGATGAAATTCGGGTCTTCGCCATGGGCGAGCATGTTGATGGCGCCATTCCAGCCGGTGTCGATCATGATGGAATGATCCAGGACCATGCAGGTGCTGTCCTGGTCGGGCCCGCTGGGAACGCAGGTGCAGGTACCGATGAAGCGGACTGAGAAGGGAGCCATGTGCTTTCTCCTGGTTGGACCGGACTGTGGCGCGTTTTCAAGGTGTTGTGGGGGTGCAGCCGATGGCCTCGCCGACGCGCACCAGGCATTCCATGCCGGTGGCGCTGCGGGCGACCAAATCGTCGTCAAAGCGGACAGAACCGGGTCGGAAGATCATGATGATGGTCGAGCCACCGAAGGCGAAGAGGCCTTTTTCGTCACCACGGGCGAAAGCCTCTTGCGTGTGGGTTTGGACGATTGAGGCCACGCCGAAGGCACCGACTTCGATAAAGGCGGTCAGGCCAAAATGCGTCAGGTCCAGTAACGACACCGTGCGGACATTGTCGCTGAACACGCGCAGTTGGCTGCCTAGGGCCAGTGGGTTTACTGAGTGGTAACGGCCCTTGATGCGCCAGCGTCGCAGTTCTCGGCCGTTGTCGGGGTAGTGATAGCGGTGGTAATCGGCTGGGCAGAGGCGGCAGACGCAGAGGGCGCCACCGCGGAACTGGCCGGCGACGTCCGCGCCTTCCTGGCCGAGCAGCTCGCTGACGGTGAAGACGGCGCCTTTGACGGGTATGCAGCAGTCGTCGTTCAGCTCTGGCCAGACGCTGAGGCGGCAATCAGCCGGCGAGCAAAGCCGCGTCGGGTCAGGGCAGAACTCGCGGGCGCCGGGGCGGAGTTTGCGGCAGAAGAAGTCGTTGAAGCTGCGGAAGCCCGCGTCGGGGATGACGAAGTCGTCCATGTCGATATTTAGATCGACGATGGTCTGGGGAATGCGCAAGCGCGAAACCGGCCGGTCAGCGTAGAAACCCATGAGTCGCGAGAGTAGGGCGTTGCCGAAGAGCGGCCAGGCGAGCAGATGTCGGGCTGGGCTGCAGTAGGCCAGGCGCAGGAGCCGGTCGCCAAGGATGGTCTCCGTGGCGACGCGGCCGAGCCGGCGGTCGTAGTACTGGCAGTGCTCGGGGGGAGCTTGGTCGGATGCGTCGTCGCTGCTCATGCGGTGGATCTTTCGTGTCAGGACAATTCGAAGGCGAAGAGCTTGCAGGTGTCGGCGCCCCAGGTCTTTTCGGGAACGATGCGCACGGCGCTGGCCTGAATGGCCATGGGTACGCGCACCAGGCGCTGGTAGTTGTTGTCGTCGTGGTGGACGCAGCGCCATTGTCCATCGGCGCCCTTGGCTTCAAGGCGGAAGGCCTTGACGAGAGTGGGTGGGGTTTCGCGTGGCGGCTGGTTCAGGGGGAAATTGGACAGGATGTTCTTTTCGCCCTGTTTGGCGCAGGCGCCCTTGCCGCAGCGGTTGAGATCGCTGTCGAAAGTCATGCGGGCCTGGCTGATGGTGACGACGCGGCCGAAGTCGTATTCGACCCATGCTTCGGCGGGGCCCTGCCAGGAATTGTCGTCCCAGGTGCCCTGGGCGTTTTTGCTGGGGCGGTCGAGGCCGTTGCGCAGCGGTTCGGGATCATTGACGGACGCTTTGATGGCGGCCTTGGCGCTCAGGTCAGCGATGGCGCGGCGCTGCCAGGGCAGGAAGCAGTCGTCGTCCAGCAGGGCTTGCTGGAGTTGGGCGATGTGGTTTTGGCCGACTTCGCGGGGGGTGCAGCCCTTGGCGACGGCGATGGCGGCGGCGGTGCCGACGGCCTGGCCGAGGAGCCCGCAGGTCGCCATGACGCGGGTGGAGCTCATGGCGGCGTGGGTGGTGCTGATATTGCGGCCGGCGAAGAAGAGGTTGGGCACGTTGGCCGAGTAGAGGCAGCGGTAGGGGATGCCGAAAGGCGATGGCGCCGGGTGGAAAATGGTCGGTGCGCCGGGGTGGTTGAAGCCGGCTGGGTGGTGGTCGTCCATGCTCCAGCCGCCGTAGGCGACCATGTCGGCGAAGCGGCCTTCGGCGCGGACGTCGTTTTGGGTGAGGACGTGGTCGCCGAGGTAACGGCGGCTTTCGCGCTTGCCAGGGAGGAAGCCGACCCAGTTGAGCTCCCAGTTGGCGGCGCCGTGGTCGCCGTGATTTTTGATGTGGTCCCAGACGCCAAAGGCGATGGCCAGCAGTTGGTCGCGGAGTTCTTCGCTGTCGTGAATGGAGTCATTTTCGCCGCCGAGTTCGATCCACCAGAAGTTGTTGGTGCCGGTATAGCCGTGGCCGCGGTTGGGCAGCGACGCGTCGTCGGGGAATTTTCGTGCCCACTTGGGTGGGGTGTAAGACTTTGGTGAATCGGTTTCGCGGGCCTGGAGGAGGCAGCTCATGCCCATGGTTTTGCGGTCGGCGATGGGCGGTTCGATGTCTTCGTTGTATTCCTCGCGGGCTTCACGGCCGATGCGGAATTTGGCATTGGTCAGTGGTGCGAGGATGCTGTCACCGGAGCAGTCGGCGAAGAGTTTGGCGGTGACGACATGCCAAGTCTCGGTGGTGGTTTGCCAGCCTTTGACGCTGACGATGCGGCCGTCGGCCATGGTGGCGTCATTGACGGAGCAGTTGAGCATCAGGTCGATGTTGGGCTCGAAGCGCACGGCCTGGTAGAGGACGCTGTCCCAGATGGAGAAATTGGAGCCGGGGTTGCGGTAGTTATTTTCGAGGTTGATTTCTTCGAGGAGGCCGGTTTCGCGGTTGTTGAGGCCGTGGGCGCCGCAGATCCACATGCGGATTTCGCTGGAGGCATTGCCGCCGAGGACGGGCCGGTCCTGGATGAGGGCGACCTTGACGCCGCGGCGGGCCGCGGCGATGGCTGCGAACATGCCGGCGATACCGCCGCCGACGACGCAGAAATCGACTTGGTGATGAAGATGGCGCATACTTGTCCTCTGGGGGCGATGGTGGGTAGTTACATGACCTTGAATTTGGGCAGGTCTTGGATATCGACGAGGCCGGCGAGGCGGCCTTGTTCATCCACGGCAATGATGTCGTCGATCTTGCGTTTTTCCAGCAGCTTCATGATTTCGACGGCGAGGGCGTTGACGGAGATGGTGATGGGCTTGGGGGTCATGACGCTTTCGATGGCGGCTTCGAGGACAGCGGCATTGCGGGTGATCTGGCGGCGGAAGTCGCCGTCGGTGAAGATGCCGAGGACGACGTCGTCGTCGTCGACGATGGCGACGGCGCCGCAGCGGGCGTTGGTCATGGCCAGCAGTGCGTCGCGGACGCTGGTGCCGGGGGTGACGCGCGGTGCCTGCTGGCCGGTGCGCATGAGGTCTCTGACAGTGAGGCTGATACTGCGGCCGATGGCGCCGGCGGGATGGAGCATTGCGTAGTCGTTGATGCCGAAGCGGCGGCAGTCGAGGAGGACCATGGCGAGGGCGTCGCCGAGGGCGGCGAGGGCGGTGGTGGTGGTAGTGGGAGCCAGGTTGAAGGGGCAGGCTTCGCGGGGCACCGGCATGGGCACGACCAAGTCGGCGACGTTGCCGAGGCGGGAGTCGCCTGTGGCGGTGATGGCGATGATGTCCACGCCGAGGCGTTTGACTGCCGGCAGCACGGCGAGCAGCTCGTCGGTTTCGCCGCTGTAGCTGACTGCCAGCAGAATGTCCAGCGGCGAAATAATACCGAGGTCGCCGTGCATGGCTTCGACGGGGTGCATGAAGACGGCGCGCGAGCCCGTGCTGGCCAGCGTCGCCGCGATCTTCTGGCTGATGTGACCGCTCTTGCCAATGCCGCTGAGGACAATTTTGCCGCCGGCACCGAGGATTTCCAGGCAGCGGTGCACCAGATCGACAAAGGGCTGGCCGAGGCCGTCGCGGATAGCGGTCAGGCCGCTGATTTCAATGTCAAGGACGTCGGTGGCGCGCTGCAAGATTTTCTGGGTGTCGGGCTTGGGATTCAGATTCATGATGGCTGTTTTCGTGTTGGACAAGGTGGAATGGAGAACAGAGGCGAAAAATGCCGCTTCAATATAATGACCTTAGCCTAAAAGGAAACAGCAGCCTAAGCCTAAAAGGAAACAGCTGAGGCAGCTAGATGGTGCTGGTTAGGTAAGCGGTCAGTGATTGATAATTGAGCCATAGAGCTTCTGACTGAGTCAAACGCGCCCGTTTCCCTGGCCGCGAAGCGGCAGAAGCGCTGAAAGCGCGAAACATACCAGCCCAGGGCAAGCACGCTGAAAGCGTGCGCCGCCCTGGGTAACGTGCCATATTTGTTCGTGTTCCTCGGCCCCTTTTGCCCCAGTCGGCGCAGCTGACTGGGGCAAAAGGGGCAATGGAACCCACTTGCTTACCTGGGATTGACATCGGCGGCAGGTTTGGTCGCCATTGTCAATGGGTGACCGATTACAGCGGCGGTGTATTTAGGCGCGGTTTCTATTTGCTAATTATTCGTAAAAGGAGTAAACTAGGCATTATGCTTTATTATCTGCGGTCTGGCTCAGCCCACGGGAATTTTTTGTGGTGGCGCAAAGCCCCGGTTGTAGGATTCATTGGTGATTTATTACTGATTCAGAAGGAGGTGTTTGGCCAGAGAATCGACTGCGTTTGTCTTCGTTGGGAGCCCTGACAGAACAGAGTCCAAATCAACACAAGGAATGACCGAACATGAAAAAAGACAAGTTGACGACCAATTTTGGTGCGCCGGTAGCTGACAATCAGAATTCGCGTACGGCCGGACCGCGCGGTCCGGTATTGATGGAGGATGTGTGGCTGCTGGAGAAACTGGCCAATTTCAATCGCGAAGTCATTCCGGAGCGGCGCATGCATGCGAAGGGCTCTGGCGCTTTTGGGACTTTTACGGTGACGCACGACGTCACCAAATACACACGGGCGAAGCTTTTTGAGAAGATCGGCAAGAAGACCGAGGTTTTTGCGCGGTTTTCGACGGTGGCGGGTTTCCGTGGTGCGGCCGATGCCGAGCGAGACATCCGTGGTTTTGCGGTGAAATTTTACACTGAGGAAGGCAATTGGGATTTGGTTGGCAACAACACGCCAGTTTTTTTCCTGCGGGACGGCCAGCATTTTTCCGATTTGAATCACGTGGTGAAGAAGGACCCGCGGACGCATTTGCATTCGCCGACGAGCAACTGGGATTTCTGGACGAGTCTGCCGGAGGCTCTCAACCAGGTGACCATCACCATGAGTGACGAAGGCCTGCCGGCGTCTTATCGGAACATGCATGGTTTTGGTAGCCACACCTTCAGCCTCTACAACAAGAAGAATCAGCGCACGTGGGTGAAATTTCACTGGGTATGTCAGCAGCCCCTCAAGTACTTGACGGACGCAGAGGCCGAGATGCTGGTTGGCAAGGATCGCGACAGCCATCAGCGCGATTTGTACGAGCACATTGAAGCCGGCGACTTCCCGCGCTGGAAGTTGTGTTTCCAGCTGATGACGGAAGCGCAAGCACGGAAGTTGCCTTACAATCCCTTCGATTTGACCAAAGACTGGTCGACGGACGACTATCCGCTGATCGACGTCGGCATGATGGAGCTCAACCGCAATCCCGAAAATTACTTTGCCGACGTTGAGCAGGCGGCCTTCAATCCGGCCAGCGTGGTGCCGGGCGTTGGTTTTTCGCCGGACAAGATGCTCCAGGCGCGTCTCTTTGGCTACGGTGACGCCCAGCGTTACCGCCTCGGTGTCAATCATCACCTGATTCCGGTGAACAAGGCGCGTTGTCCGGTGACGGGTTATTCGCGCGACGGCATGATGCGCGTTGACGGCAACTACGGCAGCAAGACCAGTTATGAGCCGAACAGCTTCGGCGCCTGGCAGGAACAGCCCGAATACCGGCAGCCGGCCACGCCGGTCAATGGCGATGGCGACAACTGGAATTTCCGGGAAGATGACGACGACTACTTCACGCAGCCAGGCATTCGTTTCCGCAAGATGACCGATGGCCAAAAGCAGCGCCTCTTTGAGAACACGGCGCGCGCGATGTGTGGCGTGCCGGACTTCATCAAGCAGCGTCACATTGAGCATTGCACAAAGGCCGATCCGGCATACGGCGCTGGTGTTGCCAAGGCCTTCAAAGAGCGCGAAAAGATGATGATGGGCATGAAGAAGATGGACATGGGACACATCGCCGATGGCGATCCCGCTGCCAAGGGTTGCGGCTGCAACTGCGATATGGCAGAGAAGGCGCCAAAGGGCAAGAAGGCATGCGCTAAACCCAAGAAGGACATGGGCAAAGCCAAGAAGAAATAACGCGTGAATGGCGGCGTCCGCACATTGCGGGGGCCGCCACGCACGGGCTGATTATGGGCCATGTTGCCCGCGTCAGCGTTTCGTAGGCACACAGGTAGCACGCCCGCCATCCTCGACTGAACAGTCGGTGGTGGCGGGCGTGTTGTTTTTTGGGGAGCGGGGCGGCGTGGGGGAATCGGTCAGTAAGCACCCCGGCAGGGAAAACACCGGGGACAAGTTGCAGGAAACCCACGGCCCGCCGCCGCCCAGCTATTACACATGGGTAGCTCACCAGGCAGCGGATTTCATAGGAGCAATGCTCTTCACATAGCATGCGGCAATCGCCGGCGATGAGTTGATTGGTAACCATGCACAAGATCATTCGCCGAGGTTTTGAGCACCGAAGGTGCGCCCTAAGATAGCCCGGGGCAAGCGCCCGCAGGGCGCGTCGCCCCGGGTAAGGTGCCCCACAACCCCAAAGAGCCCTGAAAGGGCGGCCAAAAAGACCTGCGACGAAGGGTCACAGCGCAAAATTGCAGCAGCAAGCAATGAGTTCCATTGCCTCTTTGGCTCCAGTCAGCTGCGCCGACTGAAGCCAAAAAGGCTGAGGAACACGGACCAATGTGGCGCGCTACCCAGGGCGGCGCACGCCTTCGGCGCCGCTTGCCCTGGGCTGGTATGTTTTGCGCTTTCAGCGCTTCTGCCGCTTCGCGGCCAGGGAAACGGGCACGTTTGACTCAGCCAGAAGCTCTATGGCTCAATTATCAATGGGTGACCGATTACCATCCAAACGCCAAACCAACGTGAAACAGCAGAAATCCGCCTGGATGACATTAAATTGGAAAAGGCAGAAGGACAATAATAAAGGCGAACGCTTGATATGTAGAGAGAAAAATCCGCCATTCTTGGGGTCCACCATGGTTATTTGTCAATGGCAGAGGTTATTCGTCAATGGAATCTGATCCGTCAAACAAGGAAAAAGGATTGGCAATAGGGAGTTACTTGACTCCGTACAAGTACGGGAAACCGGTGATTCGTCCGTCTGGCATTGCCGGGACATTCGACCAGTATGCGGCGGATAACATGCGGATTTTCCGGCATCGTGGGCGGATCTACTGCATGACCATCGGATTTGATGGAAGCGGCTATCAGACGGCTTTGGCGGTGACCGACGACTTGCTGCATTGGACGAACCTGGGCGTTGTGTTGCCGCGTGGCAGCCGCAATCCATGGGACCGGGTAGGGCGGGCGATATCCTGTGTTCTGCATGATGTCGACCTGTACGGCAATCGCGAACTGATCAAAAAAGATGGGAAGTACTGGCTGTTCTATCACGCTTATCCCGAGCCAGGCTACGAAACCGGAGGAGCCGCAAATGGCCTGGCATGGACGACCGACGAGGAGCTGCTTGACTGGCACTTCCTGGATGAACCCGTGTTTGCAAAGGGCGCCGAAGGACAGTGGGACGGAGCAGGACTCTACAGCGTCTGGTGCGTCCCCGACAATGATTCGTTTCGTTTGTACTACAACGGCAAGAACAACCCGACCTGGCCTTGGAAGGAACAAGTTGGCCTGGCAATGGCGACGGATAATTCCCTGAGGCACTGGGAACGATACGCCGGAAATCCAATCCACCGGGTGTCACTGGATGGTTGGGACAGCGTCTTTGCCTGCGGACAACACGTGCTGTGGGACAGTCGACTGAACCAATGGGTCCAGTTCTTCTGCGGGTTTGATGGACGTCATGCCCAGGACGGGGTGTCGATCAGCGCCGATGGCATCCACTGGCGTCGGCACCCGGAACCCATCATCCCAGTTGGAGCACCTGGCGACTTGGATTGTGTCCATGCCCACAAACCCTGCGTAATCTGGCATGAAGGCACGCTGTATCACTTCTATTGCGCGGTTCGCCCTACTACGGCTGAGGAGAAACCGATGTTTGGCAGGGAGTATCGTTGTTTGACGGTGGCAGCGTCGAGACCATTCAAATTATAGTGGACACCCAAAATCGGACAAGGCTGTATGTGAAGAAGACATTGAGCGTTGGTAATCGGTCACCGATTGATATTGGCCGACCACAGGGGACGCCAGGGACCAGTGGGACTGATTGGCACCGGCGCACCGGGGCGAGGACTCACGTCTCTTTGCTCGCCCGTCACCGTCAACCAACGGTGTCACCGGCGCCCGCCTCCTGAGCAGTCCGTGCGGGGCAGGGCGTGTTTTTTATCCACAGATTACACAGATTAACGCAGATTATTTTTTGAGCTTGGCCGCTTGATCGGGCACATCGGACGGATCATCGGACGGATCGGACGGATCGGACCGATCAGACTGATCCGGCTGCTTGATCGGGCACATCGGACGGATCATCAGACGGATCAGACGGATCAGACGGATCAGACCGATCAGACTGATCAGCAATCGGATCCGTCCGATCCGTCCGATCCGTCCGATCCGTCCGCGTTAACAAGAAAGAAGCCCAGACGGATCAGACTGATCAGCAATCGGATCCGTCCGATCCGTCCGATCCGTCCGATCCGTCCGCGATAAAAGACAGTCGATCAGACAGCCCAGACCGATCAGACTGATCAGCAATCTGATCCGTCCGATCCGTCCGATCCGTCCGATCCGTCCGATCCGTCCGATCCGTCCGCGATAAAAGACAGTCGATCAGACAGATCAGACCGATCAGACTGATCAGCAATCGGATCCGTCCGATCCGCCCGATCCGTCCGATCCGTCCGCGATAACAAGAAAGAAGCCCAGACCGATCAGACTGATCCGACTGATCAGCAATCGGATCCGTCCGATCCGTCCGATCCGTCCGATCCGTCCGCGATAACAAGAAAGAAGCCCAGACAGATCGGCCAAGTTCGGCCCGGAGGGCCGGACCATGCGTAACCCCTGGTGAGGCGCCCGGAGGGCGCCGCAACCAGGGGTGTGACAATAACTTGGGATTGCGCCTGGAGGGCGCCACATTGACTTGGCACGTCTCGTCCTACCGCGCCAGAGAGGCAAGGTGTGCATCTATTATCAATGGCTGACCGAATACGCTGAACTCACGACCACCGCCTGTGACTAAGCCGGCCACCTGCTGATGCTGTGGTCCATGGAGCGCGAGGCTGCTGCCTGCGGGGGCCGATGGCTGGGGCTTTCTCCAAGCAATTGGGCAAGTCGGGGCGTCGTCAGAGCGGAATTCGTGGTCCTCCCCGTTGCCGACTGGCCGGCCATCGATCGGCTGGAGGGCTATCCGACCCTCTATGGGCGGTGGCAGATCAAGGCCTGGCTCCCCGACGGCAGCAGCGAGGTCGAGCCTGTCCGAAAAGCATAGTTGGGTTTTGCGAGGGGGAGGAAAGGGGCGCAGACCCTTTCCTCCCCCTCGCGCTCCCCCACCTATCCCTTTTCGGCTCAGCGCCTTGCGGCAATCGCTTCGCGTTTGCTGCAAGGCGCTGAGCGTCAGCAGCTGAGAGCTCCTGCCGGGCTTTTTACCGCTGTTTTCGCTGAAGTCATGGCTATTTTGTGGCTAAAGAAAGACGGAAAGCACGCTTACGGCAGGCAAATATAGTTTTCGGATGACCTTGAGGTCGGGTGGGGCTACGTCATGAACAAGCTGCCGGTGGGGGCCAGGGTGATGGAGGGCGGGGAGTGGAGGGCGCGGGCGGGTGGCGGTGCATCGGGATTTCGTCCGTGTCGCACTTGCGGATGACATGGCGGTAGTCGTCTTTGCCATTGACCACGGCATCGAAACGGGGACGGCGGCCAATGTCGCATATGCCGTCTCGACGGTGGCCTCGGGAGCAAATGATGTTCGAGGCATGGGGCTAGTTGCTGACCGTCAGCTCCGCGACGAGGGCGGCGAGGAGCTTCTCACCGGTGGCGCGGGAGGCGGCGAGTTGCGCTTCCAACTCGTCCACCAAGGCCATCAGTTGATCCACTTTCGCCACGATCCGGCGTTGTTCGGCAAGGGGGGGGAGTAAAATCGTGAATTCGCTCATCTTGCCGAGGTAAAGACAGGGTTGTGCGTTCTGGCGGACCCCGCCCCAGATTTGCGATTGTCCGGATGGGCTACGAAGAAACAAATCCAAAAACGTGGCTTCGATGCGTTTGGTGTTCGGACGGAGAAGAGCTACGCTCCTAACCAACACCATGTCCGGCGGGGTTGCGACGAGACACACTCTCCCAGTTGTAGCACCAACACAGACCATGAGGATGTCCCCACGGGTCGGTTTGCATCGTTTCCAGCATTTCTCAGCGGTCTCAGGTGAGACGAAGTCGGTCTGCGTCATGTCGAGAAAGCCGTCCCGAACGTTTTTCGCCGTAGCGAGCGGAACTCCTGCCGGAACTCGCTGTGGAGTCGCATGTTCGCCGTCGGTTATCAGGTCACATGTGTCTTTCATTGAAACCGTCGACCATTCCGCTGGGTTAGACGATCCTACGGACAGTTTGCCTTGGACGGCGAGGGTGAGGATGGATTTACGGAGGTCGGCGGGAGTGATGTCGTAGGATTTGTGGAATAGGAAGTTGAGGTTGGCCGGGGTGGGGGCGTCGGCGAAGCGGGCCAGCGAGGCGCGGGCGAGCGCGGCGTGTCGCGTCTTCCGTTCCTGCTGCTGCGCTTCCAGCTGGTCACACAACGCCATCAACTCATCGACCTTCGCCACGATCCGCTTCTGCTCGGCGAGAGGCGGGAGGCCAATGCGAATCGGATCGAGAGCACCTTGACTGACAGCCGGCACGGACGTGCCTGATTGATACTTCGTAAGATCAAGGTTACGCAGGAACAACAACAACCACCGATGGTCTGTGAGCCCGATTGGCTGAATACCAGAACAATTGTTGTCGATGATGGTCGGTTTGATGACGAGCCGGCGTTTGTGAGTGGCGATTGCGCCGCCAATCTTCGGGAAGATGACCGTGCCCACAGGATTCGCACGCGCTCGTATCTTCTTCATCACCTCGGCATCTATCGTGTGCACGGTTGTGCGGATCTCGACCTCGTTGCCGGGGAGGTTCATGTCGCTGACCTTGCAGAAAAGAAACTCGTTATTGGGCTCCCCTTGGTATTGGGTCGGAAAGCCGCAACCAGTGGCCCAGATTCCAACGTGACCGAGTGGCAACCAAGCCCAGCCATGAGGCAGTTCGTATTCTGTCTCGTCTGTTATGGAAGCATCAATCGGCCCGAGGAAGGGATTCTCAGCTTTCCTGTTCGGCAGCGCAGCCGAGACACGCTCAATCAACCGCTCCGCCGGTTCGTCGTTGGGGTCTTGGGGGACGAGTTTGCCTTGGACGGCGAGTTCCAGCACCAGTTCCCGCATTTTGGGCACGGCATCGGGTGCATAGGCGATGAGATCGAATTTTTCAAAAAACGTTTCCAACTTCATGGCATTCCTTTATTCTCACAAAGGCACGGAGGCACAGAGAGAAGAGGAAAACAGAACCTCTGTGCCTTTGTGCCTCTGTGAGAGAACTCTTTCTTTATTGATTCAAAGCATCCATGAGCTGGGTTTTCAGCGCGGCGCGTGTCTCGGCGATTTGGGCGAGGAGTTTTTCGTATTCGGGCAGGAGGTGATCCACGTCGCCGGGGCCGTCGGCGTCGTTGTGTGGGTTTTTGAGGTCGAGGTTGAAGTTGCCGGCCTTGATGGTGTCGAAGGACACGCGCCAGGCGTGTTCGTTTTCGACGCGGGCCTTGAAGCCGTCGGCTTCGTCGCCCCACCAGGCACGCTCGGGTTCGAACTCCTCAATGCGGATGGGCTTGCCCTTGTTATAGCTTTTGGCGCCGGGCGGGTACGGGTGCTCGTAGTACCAGACGTGCTCAGTCTTGGGGCCTTTGGTGAAGAAGAGCAGGTTGGTGCGGATGCTGGTGTAGGGATTGAAGACGCCGTTGGGCAGGCGGACGATGGTGTGGAGATTGCACTCGCTGAGCAAGGCCTCTTTGATGCGGGTCTTGACGCCCTCGCCGAAGAGCGTGCCGTCGGGCAGGACGAGACCAGCGCGGCCGCCGGGCTTGAGAATCTTCATCAGCAGCACGAGGAAGAGATCGGCGGTTTCGCGGGTGCGGAACTCGGCGGGGAAGTTGGACTCGATGCCATCTTCTTCCATGCCGCCGAAAGGCGGATTGGTGACAATGACGTCCACGCGTTCCTGCGGTCCCCAGTCCCGCAGGGGGCGGGCGAGGGTGTTGTCGTGGCGGACGTTGGCGGGCACGTCGATGCCGTGCAGGAGCAGGTTGGTCATGCAGAGGACGTGCGGCAGGTGTTTCTTCTCAATGCCGGAGAAGCACTCCTGGATGGCGCGTTCATCGGCCGCGGTCCTGGCCTGCTTGCGCAGGTGCTCGATGGCGCAGACGAGAAAGCCGCCGGTGCCGCAAGCGGGGTCGAGGACGGTTTCGCGTTTGTCCAGGCGGGGGTTGACCTGCTCGACGATGAACTGGGTGACGGCGCGCGGGGTGTAGAACTCGCCGGAATTGCCGGCGGACTGCAGGTCCTTGAGGAGCTTCTCGTAGATATCGCCGAAAAGATGGCGGTCGTCAGAGGCGTTGAAGTCGATGGCGTTGATCTTGTTGATGACCTGGCGCATCAAGGTGCCATTCTTCATGTAGTTGTTGGCATCAGCAAAGGTCATGCGGATGAGGGGGTGCATCTGGTCGCCGCCGGTCAGGGCCTTCAAATTGGGCAGGAGGGTGTTGTTGACAAAGTCGAGCAGGGCGTCGCCGGTGATGCCTTCCTCGTCCTTGGCCCAGGCAGACCAACGCAGATGCGCCGGAAGCGGGGATTTGTAAGCGTCGCGCAGGAGGGCCATCTCCCGCTCGCGGTCGTCAAAGATTTTGAGGAAGAACAGCCAGCCGAGTTGTTCGAGGCGCTGGGCGTCGCCGTAGGTGCCGGCGTCCTTGCGCATGATGTCTTGGATGGATTTGACGACGTTGGAGACGTTGGGCATAGATTAGGCGACCTTCTGATACAGGGCGGTTTCCAGTTCACGGATGGCGCTGAGATAGTTGTCCCGGCCGCCAAAGAGGCTGACGATTTCCACGGGGGTGCCGAAGGCGCGCAGCGGGTCCACTTTGAGTATTTCCATCGACTCGACGCTGGCGATGCCGCTATCGGCGTACTTCTGGAGCAGGGCTTCCAGAACAGCACGGGCCTTGGCACCGTATTT
>JAQWBY010000401.1 GCA_028706165.1 Lentisphaeria bacterium
TTCGGCGATGAACTTGAGCTTGCGCATCAGCTGTTCGCTATTTTTGTTCATGGTCCGGGCTGCCTCTCTTGCTGGTGGGGCTGGCGTGATTCGGTGCAAAAAAGTACCGCCTGATGCCTGAAAAGACAGCCAGCGCGAAAAAAAACGCGAAAAAGTAAGCCGGCGCTGTTTACCCTGACATCATTTGGCAGGGTGGTGGCTTTATATCATAGCCAGCAGCAATCACAAGGGGGCGGCCATGGCAACAGTGAACAACCAGCACATACTGTATCGGGAGATGCTTCTCGACCTGTGCTATCGCCTGCGCCTGGCCGATGACATCTTCTGTCGTGTCGCCGAAGCGCTGGCAGCAGCCATTGCGGTGGATGACTTTTCGCTGAAGAAGGCGGCAATTGCGGCCATGCGAGACTACGCCGGTAGCCTGCGCATTGTGTACGCCGACTACTGGCAGGTGCTTGACGGCCAGCGAGCGGTGTTTCCGCCGGAGCCGGCGGTGTGGCATTGGGATGAGCCCGATGTGGATGTTGCACTGCCGCTGTTGCTGGAACGCCTGCGGGGAATTGCGCAGGGCATGGAAACGCAGCTGTACGGCGCTGTCAGCGGCTTGGAGGGACGCCCATGAATAGGATGCGTTTTGGGGCCATCCTCATGAACCCGGCTGGTGAGTATGGCTTTTATCTGAGCCACCGGGTGATTCTGACGGTGCCGGCACCGGGGCCTATCCGCGCGGTGGGGGCGGCGGACTTCGCGGCTAATCGGGTGTTTGCCCGCGACGGCGTGGCCGTGTCCTTCCTGCCAGAGCTGATGATGGCCGCTGAAAGCCACGCCAGCTTCGCGAATTCTTTGGCGATGATGGTTTTTTTTCTGGGGCTGCCGGAAAACAGTGATGGCCGGGCCCTATATGAGCATATCGAACGCAAACTGGGAGGGCGTATGGAAGAGTTCAGTATCCGCAAACCCGATGTAACACAGGACGAACAGGACAGACCTAACAACCAGGAGAGAGAAAACATGGCAGCTATTGACGACTACGATTTCAAAGAAGACTTCAACAGCAAATTCGCCGAAGCGCGGAAGCAGTTCGGCAAGCGCCCGAACATCCTGGTCTGTGGCTACACGGGCAGTGGCAAAAGCTCGTTGGTGCGGGCGATCCTGGGCGATGTTGTGCCGAAAGACGCCATTGGCGATGGCAAGCCCAAAACCATGGGCTACGACTGCTACGAGAACGCCCTGGTGCGGGTGTGGGACTCGAAGGGACTGGAGCTGGGCGAAACCGAGGACGAATTCACCGAGGCGACCCAGAACTTCATCCGCGAGCAGCAGAATGACACCAATGTGGATAACCACATCCACCTGGTGTGGTACACCATCCAGGGGCCGGGCGCGCGGGTGACCGACTGCGACAAAAATCTCATCCGGCGGATTTTCAATCCCGACAATGTAATCGTGGTGATCACCAAGGACGACGTTACGCGGCCCAATCAGCGCCTGGCGTTGCAGAACACGCTGATGGAGGCTGGCGTGCCCGCTCAGCGGATCTTGTTTGCCAGCGACGAAGAGAGCGGCGCCAGGGGCTGCAAAGAACTCATGGCGTTGTCCTACCAGATGTTGCCGGAAGCGTACAAGGATGCTTTTATGGACGCGCAGCGGATTGATCGCGAGGCCAAGATCGCGGCCGTGCATGGGAAAGAAAACAAGGCCCGGGCAATCATCGGTGCGGCGGTAACAGCCGCAACGGGGGCTGGCGCGGTGCCGATTCCGTTTTCGGATGCGGCCTTGCTGGTGCCCATACAGGTGGGGATGATTGGCACCCTCGCGGGTCTTTACGGCTTACGGGAAGAGGCCATCAGGCAGTCGGCGCTGCCTTTTGTGGCAAAACTGGTGGGCGTTTTCACGGCAACGACCCTGTTGAAGCTCATTCCCGGGCTGGGCAGCGCCGTCAATGCGGCGGTTGCCGGCACCCTCACTGGCGCCATGGGGCTGTTCGTCAAGAAAAATTTCATTGGGAGCGCCATAGCTAAGATTGAGGGCCGGCCGGAGCCGCCGCTGGGCTTTGATGTTGACATGTTCAAGAAGCTCTACAGCGAATACAAGAAGAATGGAGGCAAGACGATATGACACCGACCATCATGATCTGCGGTAAGACGGGTGTGGGCAAGACGAGCCTGGTGCAGGCTGTTACGCACGCCGGCACGGTTCCGGATGAGGCCGTCAGTCACAGCGCCCCGGCGACGGAGGATTTCGTGGTTTATGAGACCGAGGTGGCACAGTTCGTCGATTGCGAGGGTATGGAGCCGGGGCAGACGGTCGACGAATATTCGTCCTTCATCATGGACGAAGTCGTCAAGCGTTTGGACAGCGGCGATGCATCGAAGGTGGTTCACTGTGTTTGGTACTGCATTGACGGCGCTGGCGCCCTGCTGCTGGACAGCGACGCGCGCATTATTCGCCAGTTTTCGGACCGCGTGCTGCTGGTGGTGACCAAATGTGATTGTATGCGCAAGGAGCAGGTCGAAGCGATGATGAATGTGCTTTTGGACCTGATTCCGGCGGAGCGGGTGGTTATGGTGTCCAGCATGGAAAAGAGCGGCCTGGCACAACTGCTGGACAGAAGCATGGCGATGTGCGCTGACGCCGAAGACTACGCCAATGGCGAGCTGGCCAGTTTCCGCGGGTGCTGGGATGCGTATTATGCGCGGATGCGGCGCAATTGGCAGGCCCGCACGGACGAACAGGCCAACGCGTTGATCAACTGGGCCGCAGGTCGCGCGGCGGCCATCGCGTTGGTGCCGCTGCCGCTGGCCGACGTAGGGCCGTTGATGGCCAATGAGCTGTACATGATCTACAAGCTGGGCGCAGTGTACGGCTATGCGGTGAACAAAACGGTGCTGACCATGCTGGCCGGGGTGACGGGAGGGTCCATTGCCGGCAAACTCGCCGCGAGCTTTCTGCCCTTCTTGAAGGTGCCGATTGCGGCGGGCATCACCTACGGCGTCGGCAAGGCCGCCAAAGCCTACTTTGAATCAGGCATGACCTTGGATGTCAAGGAACTGAAACAGTGCTTTCTCGCGGCTGAAAGCGAGTCCAAACAGACTAATTGGAGTGACAAAAAGGAGGAGGAAGAACCATGACCAGCACTACACAAGGCACGCATGAGACAGCAGGGACGGCCGTCGCTTTGGCTGACCTCTGCAAACGCCTGGAAGGAAGCCCGATAATGGGCTCGTTGGCACAGCTGTTCGGCGCTATGGCCAGCGGCGCCAGCTGCAGCGAAGCG
Organism: Lentisphaeria bacterium; assembly: GCA_028706165.1. Lineage (GTDB taxonomy): Bacteria > Verrucomicrobiota > Lentisphaeria > Oligosphaerales > Oligosphaeraceae > Oligosphaera. Next base: position 3,278 of record JAQWBY010000401.1, read on the forward strand.
GCGAGCAACGCAGCAACTGCGGAAAAATCAGCCGGCGAGGCTGACAACGACGACTGCGATGCCGCGACTGCCGAGGTCGCGAATGCTGATGCTGAGGCGGGCAGTACTGACTCGGCCGACGCCGCTGAGGAGGGCGAGACCGGCGAGGAGGATGCCGCGGTGTCTTGCAGCAGCAGCGACGGGATATTCACGGACGACGAGATTGCGTCGTTGCTGGTCGGTTTTGTGGCGGGCGCCGCCGTGGTCGGCGGCGGTTGCCTCATGTACAAGTTGCTGAAGGACTGACGGATTCCGAGGTGGCTCCCGGTATCCGTGAGGCCTTCAGCGATGGGGGGACGGCGGCAGATCGATGAGGTCTGCCGCCATTTT
>JAQWBY010000402.1 GCA_028706165.1 Lentisphaeria bacterium
CCCCAGCCCGTCCTACACATCCACCCTCGCCGACGCAGTCGTCATCACGCCCGAAACCCAGACCTTCACCGACCCCACCACCTGGATTCCCACCACAACCGCCGTCCACTGGCAGTGGATCAGCCCAACCAATCTTGATGGCACCGGCAGCTACCTCAGCAGCACCAATACTGCCGAAGACTACCGCCGCCGCGCCGTGCCGCGCCATAACAACGGCATGAACGCAGCCTTCCTCGACGGGCACGCCCAGTGGCTCAACTGGCGCGAATTCTATGGGCCAATACCCGCCGGCTGGGCATACGGCCACGAAAAAAATCACTGGGACAACAAATAACGCCGCCCGGTACCGAATCGGAATTATACCAAGCCGGCTTACAGAACGCGCCGGGCACAAGATCGTACAGGAGAGCACTATGGCACAGCGTTTTCAACGGCAGTTCACACTCATCGAGCTCTTGGTCGTGATTGCCATCATCGCCATCCTGGCGGCCATGCTCCTGCCAGCCTTGAGCAAAGCCCGGGAAAAGGCCCAGCAGATCAGCTGCACCTCGAACATGAAACAAATCATGCTCGGCGCCATCATGTACGCCAATGACAACAAAAATGGCTTGATCTCACCGCGAATTCCGGAAAAGTTTCTTTGGTCTGACGGCTATAGCTGGCGCACCGGCCTGCTCAAATACATCGGCGACCTAGAAGTTTACGACTGCCCGTCGTCGGCCATCGAGTACTCCAGCGATCCCCTGGCGGGAACCGAAGCGCTGGGAGATGCCGGCGTCGGCGAAGTCCATGTTTCATGCTCCTACGCGATCACCGCCATTCATCATGAAGCCGGTGCGCCTTACTGCCACTGGCAAAGACGACAGACCCACGTCAAAAAGCCATCCCGGGCCATCTTCTTCGTGGAATATATTGGCCCCCACGAAATGGGCGCGGCAAGCAACGACCCTTACGTCCGCGCCGTGACCAACGAGGAAGTCCTCAGGCATAACAATGGCAGCAGCAACGCCTACGTCGATGGCCATGTCGAATGGAGCCACCCGCTGCAAGCCGTCTGCGACGGCGACAACTGCCCTTGGTCCTGCGAGGGCGAACACTAATCCGTCCGCCCCCGGCTCATGCCTGGCCGCCGTCCTGTGGCTGGCCGCTTGCGGCCAGCATTCCTCCCCGGCCGCCCCGCACCGCGCGTCTCAGAAGAACGCCTGTTCCACGGTGGGGGCGGTTTTTTCGTAGGTGCGGCCATTGATGACCCGGAGGTCTTTGCGCCCCACATCGCTGGGGATACTGCCGCGTTCCACGACTTCCTTGCGGATGGTCACCGGGTGCTCGACCACCAGCGGCGCAATATCCTTGTAGTGCTTGACGGCCTCGATAGTCGTCTGCCGCAGCCGCTCGTGGGCGACGGCCCGCGGCAGAAGCATGGCGCCCTGACAACCGCAGGCCTTCTTGACTTCGCAGGTATAGACGCCCGGTATCCACTCGCCGGCTTCGCGGCAGACGAAATCGTCGCCCGTCACCAGAATAGTCGGAATGCCAAAGTCGGCGGCGACGCCGGCGTCAATGCCCAGCTCGCCCACCGGCCGGCCATTGAGCCACATGTTCTGGATGGACGCCGACGAGTAGGTGTGTTCGAGCAGAGCCCCGCGCGTCCCGGCCATGGCATGATATCCCAGCAGAATCAGCGCGTCGCAGCCATCAAGGCCCCACATGCGCACCGCGCCAGTCTGACCCTGCACCAGCTGGATGCGCGGATCAAGCTGATCCCACAGCATGTGGTTGCCGCTGCTGTGGCCATCGCGGGCAATGACCTCGTCCGCACCAGCCTCAAAGCATGCCCGCGCGCAGACGTTGAGCTCCTCGGTGTAGTAGCGCCGCGCTGTCTGGTAATGCGGACCGCCAGCGTTGACAAAGTCCGTCCCCGTCACCCCGCTGATGCCCTCCATATCCACAAAAATGTACACTTTCATGCTTTTTCTCCCTGATGTCCACGCTGATCGTTGCCACACGGGCTTATGCTGGCGATAGTATGCGCCGGAACCACCGGCCACCAGCCGCGTGTTTCAATGTAGCCCGTCCGAACAACAGCGCCACAGCAACACACCATGATCATCGCCACTCCAGAAAAACAATCGCCAACGCCAGCGCCGCCAGAGGCCTCGCCACCGGCGGCCGACCTGCCCTACGTGCTGGCGGGTCTGGCGGCGGGCTGCGGCGCTATGCTGGGCCTGTTGTTTGTCGCCATCGTGCAGCATTTCTTTCCCGCAATCATTAGCGCGCCCCTGCCAGGGTTTCTGCTCGGCCTGCTGCCCTTCCAGCTCATAGCCGGTGGTGCCGCCGCACTGACGCTGCGCGCCAGGGTCAGCGGCCAGTCTTTGTGGACAGCTCTGGGATTGCCAGACAGCCTTATTCTACCCAGGGCGATGCTCGGCCGCGTGCTGAGCCAGCTGCTGGTTCTCTATCCCGCGCTGGTCGCGATCAACTTGGCTGTCATCGCCGTCAGCGAGCACTTCGGCTGGCCCATGCCAGAACAGACCTTGACGCAGTACGCACGCCAAGATTGCGGCGCGGCCTTCTGGATCATTGCCGCGCTGGGCGTCGTACTCGTCGCGCCCGTCTGCGAAGAGCTGCTCTTCCGCCAAGTGATCTTCCGCAGCGTCCGCTACTTCTCGCCACGCCATGCCGGCTTGTGGACGGCCCTCTTCTTCAGTCTTTTCCACGGCCTGCCGCAGTACGCACCGGCATTGTTCATCCTCGGGCTCATTCTGCAGCGCGCGCGCAGTGAGGGCGGCCTGGCGCAAGCCATCGTGCTGCACAGCGTCTTCAATCTCATCTCGCTGTTGCTGATCGTGCTCAAATTCGCCTATGCACCCGGCGACTAAGCGCGCCGCTCAAGGCAACCGCCAGTCGATGGCAGCATGCGAAAGCCCCGCCAAAGCGCTGTTCACGCGGCTGAAGATCTTGCTGCCGAAAAAGCCCCGGTAGGCCGACAACGGCGATGGGTGCGCAGCCTCAATGACCACATGCCGGCTCAGGTCAATACGCTGCTTTTTGCGCTGTGCCGGCCGCCCCAGCAGCACGAAGACCACGGGTTCAGGCCGATTCACCAGCGCGTCGATCACCGCGTCGCTGATCTGTTCCCAGCCGCGCCCCTGATGCGATCCGGCCTGGCCGGCACGCACACTCAGCACCGTGTTGAGTAACAGTACCCCCTGCCGCGCCCAGGGCTCCAGCCGGTGAGTCGTCGGTAGCGGCAAACCGAGATCATCGGCGTACTCTTTGAAGATATTGCGCAGAGACGGCGGCGCGCTGATCTCGTTCGGCACGGAAAAGGCCAGGCCGTACGCCTGCCCTTCCTCGTGATAGGGATCCTGCCCCAGCCAAAGCACCCGCACTGCGGCAAAAGACGTCAGCGTCAACGCCGTGAACAGTTGCTCCCGGGGGGGGTAGACTACGCCACGAGCATACTCGTCGTCGAGAAAGGCCCCCAGCGAAGCCCACAGGCTTGCCGGCACCCGCGGCGCCAAGGCCGCTCGCCAGTCCGCCGGTATGGCTGCACGCAGCTCGGTCATCGTCCTCAGCCTTCCGTTAGGCCCGCTCAGGACTTCGCCGCCAGATCCTGCCAGGCCTGGTAGAT
>JAQWBY010000403.1 GCA_028706165.1 Lentisphaeria bacterium
GGCGATGGCGGACATGCAGCCGGTGTTTTCGCCGAGGGCGGCGGGGACGATTCGGCACACGGCCAGGGCGCCGGGGAGGGCTTCGCGTGCGAGTTCGGCGTGCATGGCCTGTTCGAGTAGATGTCCGGAGCGGGTGTAGATGCTGCCCAGGACAATCACTTCGGGGTTGATGATGTCGATGAGGATGGCCAGGGCGCGGCCCAGGTAACGACCGCTTTCGGTCATGATGGCGAGGGCCTCCGGCACGCCGCGGTCGGCGGCTTCGGCGACGTCCTTGGCGCTGGGCTTGGCTATGCCAGGGAGCCTACCGGCGGCGAGCTGGGCGATGCCGCCACCGCTGCAGAATCCCTCGAAGGAGCCGGCCTTGTGATAGCCGATGGGGCCGTTCTCGGCGAGGCGGACGTGGCCGAGTTCGCCGGCGTCGCCCGAGCTGCCTTCATAGAGCGCGCCGTTGAGGATGAGACCGCCGCCCATACCCGTACCGTGGGTGAGGAAGGCCATATTGCGTGCGCCTTTGCCGGCGCCGAATTGCCATTCGGCCAGTGCGCAGGCGTTGGCGTCATTCATCAAGTAGGCGCGGCCGCCAAAGCGCTCCTGAAGCAGCTGACAGATGGCGATGCGGTCCCAATCGGGCAGATTGGGTGGCGAGAGAACCACGCCGGCTTTGGCATCGAGCGGTCCGCCGCAGGCGATGCCGAAGGTCTGCTGGCCGTCCGGCCCGAGCTCGCTCACGGCGGCGAAGATCGCCGCCAGCGTGTCGTGGACGTTTGTGGTCGGAAAATGTATGACCCGGCCCATATTGCCCTGGTCGTCTGCGGCGACTACTGCGCATTTGGTACCGCCGATATCAATGCCGATGATCATGTTGCTGCGTGCTCCCTGGAAATCCGTGGCTACTTATGGGCTGTTCGATAATAACATTTACAGCTATACCCAGGCACGCTGAAAGCGTGCAACATAGCAAGCAAGAAAAGTGAGTTCCATTGCCCCTTTGTTCCCAGTCAGCTTCGCCGACTGGGAGCAAAGGGGCCGAGGAACACGAACATAGTCGCCGTTGTACCCAGGGCGGCGCACGCTTTCAGCGTGCTTGCCCTGGGCTGGTATGTTTCGCGCTTTCAGCGCTTCTGCCGCTTCGCGGCGAGGTACAGGCTGGCTGGTGGCGAGGCATTTCAGCAAAGAGCGTTTGCGTTAAAAAGTGTAAGCGTAATCTGTGAACGATTCCTTCACGCGCGTGGGGGTCAGGCTTCAGCGCTTCTGCCGCTTCGCGGCGAGGTACAGGCTGGCCGGTGGCGAGGCATTTCAGCAAAGAGCATTTGCGTTGAAAAGTGTAAGCGTAATCTGTAAACGATTCCTTCGCGCCCGTGGGGGTCAGGCTTTGGGCAGGGCAGTGGGCGTCGCGCGCAGGACGGCGTAGGCCTCCTGTACCGACGCGCTGAGGGCGCTGTCCGGCGCAATGCCGGCGACGGCGGCGATGGTCGCGGCCACGCCTTGCTCGCGCAGTTGCCGTTGCAGCTCCTGGGCGCTGTTGTCGTCGGCAGGTGCGAAGAGCAGGGCGGCGGCGATGCCCCATGCCAGGTGCCGCGGGCGCAGGCCGGCGGCGCAGGCGAGATTGGCTGCGCCGGTGAGGCGGTCTTCGGCCGCCAGTTTGCGCAGCGGGTCGCGGCCCAGGCGGTAGAGCGTGTCGCCGAGCTGTCGGTTGGCGAAACGCAGCAGCAGGTCATCGACGTGGCTGTAGAGCCAGGCGGGATCGGCGCCGAACTTGGCGCAGATGCCGTCGACACTTTCGCGCAGGCCGGCGAGCATGAACGCGCGGATGTCGTCGTCGGCCATGGCTTCATAGCTGTAGGTGTAGCCTCGCTGATAGCCCACGTAGGCCAGGAGGGCGTGGCCGCAGTTGTGAATATAGAGTTTGCGGGCGGTGTAGACGCCGAAGTTGTTTTCTGCGTGCATGGCGCTGATGGTCGGGATGGTGCCGACGAAGCCGCCGCGGTCTACCGGTAGTTCCTTGTAGGGCTCGACCTTGATGAAACTGACGTCCGCCGCGCGCATGTCCGGCGTGGGGGCCGGGACCATGCGGCCGATGACGGTGTCCACAAAGCCCACGCGGGTTGCGAGGTAGTCGCGCACGGCAGGTTCGCTCACGCGCGCTGCCGTCAAGTCCCGCAGGTGTTGCGCGGCGCCGTGGAGATTCTCACAGACGATGATGTTTAGCGGACCGGCATTGGCTGCCGCACGCAGGGCCAGGCCGGCGGCGAGATTCGGGGCGACAAAGCGCAGTGCGTTGGCGCCGACCGCCGTCGCGGCGATGCTGGCGCCGGCAATGGCCTTGGCGACAGCCGCGCTGTCAGTGCCGTTCACTGCCGACACCGGTCCGATGTGGAAGTCTTCGCTGCCGGCGTTGCTGACGGTCTGCAGGTGGTAGCGGTGGTCGCGATTGAGGGCGGCGATCAGGTCCTGGTCGACGTCCACGAAAATGACGTCGTAGCCCGATTCGGAAAACAGCTGGCCGATAAAGCCGCGGCCGATATTACCGGCCCCGAAGATGACTGCCTGTTCTTTCATGATACTCTCGATGATGGTTGTCGTAGTGAGGGACGCAACGCGCAGGAGTGTCGGCTTGTGAAAAGCCCGGCTACTTCGGCGGGGGATAATTCTGCAGGAGAGTGCTGTACACGATGCGGGCGATGCGTTCTTTGCCGGCTGGGGTGTCCGCGTGGACGCTGTCGGAGGTGAACAGCCGTTGCGCCGGGTCTTTTTCCAGGTAGCCACGGATGTTCGACTGGCGGGTCAGGTCAATGAGATTGCAGGAGAAGTAGTCGCATAATGCCGTTAGTTGCGTGCGGTAGGCACGGCGGGTGCGGTTTTTGGCGGGATTGCTGCCGGCGTAGAAATTGGACACGACGTAGAGATCAACGGCGGGGGCGTCCTGGATGATTTCACGCAGGCTCAGCACGGCGTATGCCGCCGGGCTGAGCGGTTCCAAAGCCGTATTTTCGCAGAGGCCGATGATGTCGTCGTAGCTGCTGGCGGGGTCGGGGAATTTGTTGCCGCCGGTGGTGATGATGACGATGTCGGGGCGCTGGTCACCCAGTGCGTTCTTGGCGCGGGACCATTGTCCGGCAATGTGTTCCCAGTGCGTGCCGCCGCCGGCGGTATTGACGACGTGGCAGGCTGCCGGCAGATAGAGTCGCTGCATGGCTTCAGGCCACATTTTGGCAGTGGTGGACGAATCGCCCATGATGACGATGGTTTTACCAGCCAGGCCGCGTTGGTTTGCTGTGGGTGCATCGTCCTCGGTGCCGGCAGTGGCGGCGCTGCCGGCGGCAATGGGCAGGAGGCATAACAGGGTCAGGGCGGGCGGCATCTTCATGGCAACTCCTGGACACTCACTTGTTGTTCTTGGCGGCAGCGGGCGCAGCGGTATTTGCTGCTGCAGCGTTCGGTTCAGTCGTCTTGGTGTTGGCGTTCGCGGTGGTTTTGGTGTTGGCGGTGACGACGACGGTGGTGGACTGGGCGATGCTCAGCTTGGTGGTTTCCCGCATGTTGAGCGTTTTGCCGCGATAAACCATGGTCAGGGCGAGGTCTGCCGGCAGTTCAGCGGTA
>JAQWBY010000067.1 GCA_028706165.1 Lentisphaeria bacterium
CCTGGGCTGGTATGTTTCGCGCTTTCAGCGCTTCTGCCGCTTCGCGGCAATAAATGCCGCGATCATAACAGGCTGTTTTGCTGAAGCTTAAGGCACTATGAAATTTGTTAAGTGAAGAGCATCGGTCGGATCGGTCGGATCGGACGGATCTTCTTTCTTGTTATCGCGGACGGATCGGACGGATCCGGCTGGCCACCAACGCCGTCTCTCTCCTGACGGGATACTTTGCGTTTTTATGGACACCATGGACGTAATGGACGTAATGGACGTAATGGACGTTTTCCTGACTGTCGCCAATCAGTCGCCAGTGTCCAGGCAGTCCACAACAACCGGTCCACGGTGTCCACGGCGTCCACGGTGTCCACGGCGTCCACAGCGTCCACAGCGTCCACGGCGTCCACGGTGTCCACGGCGTCCACGGTGTCCACGGCGTCCACGGCGTCCACGGTGTCCACGGTGTCATTCCCCACAGTCCCGCAAATCCCCACGGTCCCGGCCATGAGACGTGAGTCCTCGCCCCAGCGCCCCGCCGCCATGGCTGCCCGATTACCGGCCGCGGAAAAAAGTCCTGCTGGCCGGTTGCCGAACTGGCTGTGGGGCGTTATCTTAACGGGCTCCGCCGCATCAATGGTCTTTTACCATATCCATACAGCGCCGCTCGGTGGCGCCGTGCAGCCAGAGAAACAAGGAATACTATCATGAAGAGAACATTTCAACCGCACAGTCTGCATCGCAAGCGCAAGTTGGGTTTCCGCGCTCGTATGGCCACCAAAAATGGCCGCCGGATTCTGGCCAATCGTCGCCGCAAAGGCCGCGTTCGCCTGGCGTTGTGAGGACAGCTGATGGACGCATTGCCCAGCACGAGGGCGAGCAAGCGCAACCCGGCCTTTGGCTCCGCTGCCCGGCTGCGTCAGCAAAAGCAATTTGCGACCATGCGTGCCGCAGGCCGGCGATATGCCGGTGTCACCTGCGTCCTGATTGTCTTGAAAACGCCGCCTGACGGAATGCGCAAGGCGGCGTTTTTGATTTCCCGGCGTTACAGCCATCTCGCCGTTGTGCGCAATCGGGCGCGGCGACTGTTCCGGGAAGTCTATCGGCAGATTTATGAGCAGCTGCCGCCATCGTGGCTGCTGTTCATTCCCCGGCAGCGCCTGCGGGACGCGGGCCTGGCGGACGTCCTCAAGGATGTCGACGAGCAAGCACGGAAAGCCGGCCTGTTCACGGTCGCGCCGGCGCCAACGGATCATGACTCCGAGCCCAGTACAACATTGGATGCGTGACGCTCTGGTCGCGCTGATTGCCTTCTATCGGCGCTACTTGAGCGGCCTGAAGCCGGCCTGCTGCCGCTTCCAGCCCAGCTGCTCGGAGTATGGCATGGTGGCTATTCGCCGCTATGGCGCCTGCAAAGGCACGGGATTGCTCCTTTGGCGTCTCGCGCGCTGCCAGCCTTTCTACCACGGGCCGGTCTATGACCCCGTGCCCGATCTTAAGCATTAAACATAGAGATAAACGTATCAGACGCGAAAGACCGCCGCAACGGAAATACCCCGTCCGCGGCAGACGAACGGTAAGCATGAAATACGACAAAGTGACCATTCTCGGCGTGGCCGGCTGCGTGCTGGCTTTCATCCTGCTGATGTATTTTGCGCCGCGGCCGCAACTGCCGCCACCCGCAAGCAACAGTGACCAGCAGACCACCGTCATGCCTGATATGACGCCGCCCGCAGGCGCTGCCGCCACCGCTGCCACCGACGGCACCACGCCCGCCGATCCCGCTGATCCCGCCGGCGCTGCCGCGGTTGCCGCGCCGGTGGTGGCTACGCCTGCCGGTGTTCCCGGCGCGCCCCGGCTCTGGCCCGATGCCGCCGGCGTGCCGCTGCCCTTGATTCGCCCCGGCGAAAGCGTGGCCAGCATTGACAGTCTGGGCGGCGGCATGACTCGCGTCGTCCTCGAAAATTATTTTCAGGACAAGCCTCGGCGCGGCGATGCCGAGCCCAGCCCGGTCGTTCTTGGCAATCACGACGCCCCTTTTCTGGCCTTGGATGCCAGTGCTGCCGGTCTGTCCTTCAATGGCGCCCAAGCCGAGAACGCCGACGGCGACGTGCAGCTCAGCCGGACCAGCCTTGATGGCCGCCTGACTCTCACCGAAACCTGGTCGGTCGATCCCGACAACAGCTACCAGTATCGCTATACTCTGCGCATCCGCAATCTCACTGACAGCGCCATCACCCTCGACGGGTTGCTGCTCGAGGGCGGCGCGCTGCCGCCGTCTATCTCGCCGGACCGCAAGGCCGGGCGAGGCGAGTCTGCCGGTGGCGCCGCCGTCAGCGTTCAGGGCGAAAAGCACGCGCGCATGCTCGGCATGAAGGACCTGGTGAAAATGAGTCCTGTCGACCGGCAGCAGCTCTTGCAGACGCCGGTGGCGTGGACGGCCGTGCACTCCAAGTACTTTCTCTTCCACATCTGGCAGAGCAGCGGCCTCTTCGCCGGCGTTGACGCCGCCACCGCGCCGTCCGTGCACCAGGAAGGCGTTCCCACCGAGCAGCACGGCCGCTATCGCCTGCGCCTGCGCCTGCCGGCGGTCGAGCTGCCGCCTGCCGGCGACCAGGAATGGACCTTCAATGCCTACGCCGGCCCCAAGAACTTCAAGCGCCTGCACGCGCTGGGCAATGGTGTCGATACCATCATGGAAATGGACCGCTTCTTCTTCTTCCGGCCGGCCTGGATGGGCTTCCTCAGCCGCATGCTGCTGGAGGGCATGGTGTGGATCAGCGGGCTCTTCCCGCCCAGCATCGGCTATGGCATGGGCGTGATCTGCCTGACCCTGCTGGTCAAGCTGCTCTTCTGGCCACTCACCCACAAAAGTACCGTGTCCATGCGCAAAATGCAGGCTCTGCAGCCACAACTCAAGGAATTGCGCGAAAAGTACAAGGATGATGCCCAAAAGATGTACCGCAAGCAGCAGGAGCTGTTCAAGGAAAACAAGGTCAGCCAGCTTGGCGGCTGTCTGCCCATGCTGCTGCAGATTCCCGTTTTCTTCGCCCTCTTCAACACCTTCCGCAACGCTGTCGAACTGCGGCACGCCGGCTTCCTCTGGGCCGCCGACCTGTCACTGCCAGATACTCTGGCCTTCTCGCCGGACTTCCTGCCCATCCGCCCCTTCGCCATCCTGATGGGCGCAACCATGTACTGGCAGCAGAAGATGACGCCGTCGGCCGATCCCAATCAGGCCAAGATGATGAACATGATGTCGCTCTTCTTTATCGTGCTATTCTATGGCATGCCGTCAGCGCTCACCCTCTACATGGCCGTCAATTACCTACTCACGATTGGCCAGACTGTCATCACCCGCAAAATGGAAAAGACCAGCCCCGTGCCTGCCGTGGCCAAATAACCCGATCTTCCCTGCCATTCACCTAGTCCGTCTGCCCTTTGAAGGAGAAGCAGTTACCATGTTGGAAAAGACACAACAAGAAAAAGCGCAACAGGTCCTGAGCGAACTCCTGCGGCTGCTGGGGACGACCGCGCAAGTCCTTTGTCTGGAACAGGACGACGACTTCCGGCTGTCCGTGCAGTCCGAAGAAGCCGGTCGGCTTATCGGCCGCAAAGGGCAGACCCTTGAGAGCCTCGAACTCATCCTCAATCGCATCCTGCGCTGCCAGCACAATAACGACGAGAGTCTGCCGTGGGTGCCCGTCGAGGTCGATGGCTACAGCGTTACCCGTCGCGGCAACGGCGACGCCGGTCGTAACGGCGGCCACGAGGGCGGCGGTAACCGACCGGACGCCGCCCGCATGGAAGGCATCGCCCGCGACGCCGCCAAGGAAGTCAAGCGCTGGCGCAGCCCCCGACAGGTCGGGCCCTTCACCCCCGCCGAACGCCGCCTGGTCCACCTGACCCTGCGCGATGATCCCGAAGTCGAAACCATCAGCGATGAACAGGCTGACGCTAACGGCTGCAAACGCATTACCATCCGTCTCAAAGACAACGCGTGACGAGCGCCTGCCGCCCGCCGCCGACGCGGCGGGTTGCGTTTTCCCGCAGGCCATTGTATAACATAGACAGCGCGCAGTGAAGAGGCCCGCAGGGCCGACCGGCAAAGGAGCAAAGCTATGGTCAATCCGCAAATCAAGGCTTTTATGGAAGCCCAGGGCTTCGAGGCCCTGACCTTCAATGACGTCTCCATGGAAACGCGCTATGCCGACTTTCTGCCTGCGGAGGCGAGCATTGTCAGTCAGTTTTCCCGCAATATCACCCTCAATGCGCCCTTTGTCAGCGCCGCCATGGACACCGTGACCGAGAGCGGCATGGCCATTGAAATGGCCAAGCTCGGCGGCATTGGCGTCATCCACAAGAATCTGCAACCAGCCGTGCAGGCCGAGCAGGCCGCCAAGGTCAAGCAGTACCTCCACGGCCTCATCCAGAAACCCATTGTCTTCCATCAAAACCTCAAGGTCGCTGACCTGCTGCGCACCAAGGACGAACAGCACTATACCTTCAGCGGCTTCCCCATCGTCGATGACAGCGACCGCCTGGTCGGCATCCTGACCTCCCGCGACGTCAAGTACCTTACCGACTACAACATCACCATCGCCGATGCCATGACCCGCAACCTCGTTGTTGGCACGGCCAATACCGACATGACCGAGGCCTTTGAAATCATGCGCAAGAACAAGGTCGGCAAACTGCCCATCGTCGACCGCGAAGGCCGCCTCTGCGGTCTCTACAGTTTCCACGACGTGCGTACCTTGCTCAAAAACATTGAGCCCAACTACAACCGCGATGCCCGCCACCGCCTGCGCGTTGCTGCCGCTGTCGGCCCCTATGACGACGAACGCATTGCCGCCCTGATCGCCGCCGAAGTGGACGCACTGGTCCTGGATACCGCTCACGGCTATTCCAAGGGGGTCATCGAGACCCTCAAACAACTCAAGAAGGATTACCCGCAGGTCGACGTCGTCGCCGGCAATGTCTGTACCGCCGAAGGCGCCGTCGCGCTCTACGAAGCCGGCGCGGACGGGGTGAAGGTCGGCATCGGCCCGGGGTCCATTTGCACAACCCGCGTCGTCGCTGGCGTCGGCATCCCCCAGCTCACCGCCGTCTTCCAGGCCAACGAAGCCATCAAGGACCGTATTCCCATCATCGCCGATGGCGGCATCGCCCACTCTGGCGACGTGGCCAAGGCCATCGCGGTCGGCGCCAGTTGCGTCATGATGGGCTCCGCCCTGGCTGGCACCGAGGAGTGCCCCGGCGAGCGCATCCTGCACCAGGGCCGCACCTACGTCATCTATCGCGGCATGGGTAGCCTGGACGCCATGCGTAAGGGCAAGGGCAGCCGGGAACGCTACGGCGTCAGCGCCGAATGCGCCACCGAAAAACTCGTGCCGCAGGGCATCGAAGGCATGATCCCCTACCGCGGTTCCGTGTCCGAAGTGCTCAACCAGTACATCGGCGGCCTGCGCTTCTCCCTGGGCTACTGCGGCGCCCGCACTATTGCCGCGCTGCAGGAAAACGCCCGCTTCGTCCGCGTCAGCTCGGCCGGCCTCAATGAAGCCCACCCGCACGACGTCATCGTCCAGAAAGACGCCCCGAATTACCGCGCGACTTGATGCGGCGCGGCGTTGCTTAAAGCTGCCTGAATCGCCCGAAATGTCAACGCCATACCCCGACGGGGGGAGAAAGGACCGGCCATGTTACAGGTCATCCTGCTGCTGTCCATTGTGCTGGCTGTTGCCTGCGCAATTCTGCTGCTGTGGTTCGCCGCCTTCGTCGTCCGGAGTTTTCCTCTGTGGCTTGAAGCCAATGCCGCCGGCCTGGGCGTGGGCTTCATTGACCTGCTGACCATCCACCTGCGCAAACTGCAGGCCGTCGAGCTGGTCGATTGCCTGAAAGTCATGCGCAAGGCCGGCGTCGAGGTGGCACTGGCTGACCTGCAGAGCCACCAGCTCGCCGGCGGCAATCTCGCCAGTCTCAAAAGCGCGGTCGTCGGCGCCAACAAGGCCGGCATCAAACTCGGCTACCGCGACATCGCCGCCATTGATCTGGCCGGTCGCGATGTCCGCGACGCCGTCGCCAGCCACATCAACCCCAAAGTCCTGCGTTGCCCCGTTCCAGGCCAGCCGCTGGTCGATGGCCGCGAACCCGGCATAGCCGGCATCGCCAAAGACGGCATCCGCCTGGAAGTTAAGGCCCGCGTGACGGTCCGCACCCGCCTCGACCGCCTGGTCGGCGGCGCCGGCGAAGCCACCATCCTCGCCCGTGTCGGCGAAGGCATCGTCACGGCCATTGGCCACGCCGACTCACACCGCCAGATCCTCGAAAGCCCCGAACTCATCGCCCAGGAAATCCTCAAACGCGGTCTCGACAGCGGCACCTGCTTCGAAATACTCTCGGTCGATATCGCCGATATTGACGTCATGGACAACGTGGCCGCGCGCCTCAGCAGCCAACAGGCCGATGCGGACAAACGCATCGCCCGAGCCAAGGCTGAAGAGCGTCGAGCCAATGCCGTGGCCAGCAATCAGGAAATGCTCAGTCAGACCATGGCAATGCGCGCCAAGGTCGTCGAGGCGCGGGAGAATGTGCCCCTGGCCGTTGCCGCCGCCTGCGACGGCAACAACCTGGGTTCGCCGCAACCCATCGCCGCGCTGCTACCGGCGACCATGCGCTTTGAATGACGCCGAAACGGCCGCGTATCGGATGAAGTGGCCATTTATTGGCCAGTGTGACATAAAAACAAGAAAAAGCCACGGCGTTGTTCTTGATTTGCACTTGAAGCACGCCTATGGTAACGCCCTGTTATGGCACATGCACGGGTAGGAGCAGGCATGACCACAGCGCAGCGTCATCTGTGATGCGTTGAGGCAGCCAGATAGTTGTCGCTTATGGCGGCTGCAGTAATGTGGTTGCCCTAAATTGGTATAGAATAAGGACAGGAGGTCATCATGTCGTTTGTCGCCCTCAACCGGACGCTGCTACGGTTGCTCGCCATGCTCTGCCTGACCATGGCGCCGCTGGCCATGGCCCAGCGCAGCCGGGTCGATACCAAAATCACCAGTCTCAAATTCGAGAGCGAACGCACGCCGTCCTTCAAAGATTCCAGCCGTGGCAGCCAGGGCTCGCGGGAGACATGGTGCCGCATTGATTTGGCCTTTGATACCAAGGGTGCCAGAAACAGCTGGGCTGATGAAGTCGAGGTGTTCTGGATGATCCTAGCCGAGTCCGACGTGTCCTCGCGTCCCCTCGTGATGACCCAGTCCGTGTTCTACACCGATGTCGAAGACGGCAAGCACAACGCCTGTATCTACCTCAAACCCAAATTCTTTAAGCGCTACATCGGTAGCTCGCGCATTGATACGCGCAAAATCAGTGTCTATGTTGAAATCCGTATTGACGGCCAGCGCGTCGCTCGCGAAGAACGTAAGTCCAACCGCGTGCCTGACGGCTGGTACAACAAAGCCGAGGCCGCCGGCCGCCTTATCCAGTCCGAACTGCTCCCCAAGAGCAAGACGCCTTTCGCCCCCCTCGACTACGACTACTATGAGCACGAAAAGGTGAGCTTCTAATGTCGTTTCGGCCCCATCTTTTCCACCACCTGACAGCGGAACAGTAATCCATGGCACACGATCGGATTCTGGCAATCGATATCGGCGCAACCAGCATCAAGCTGTGCGAATTCGAATACGCATCCAGCGGCGAAGTGCGCCTGGCACTCTTCGCGCACCGGGAATATGAAGAGGAGCTGTCTGAAGGCACCCGCATGGGCGTCGTTGCCGGCCTCCTGCGACAGATGCTCGCCGAGGGCGGTTTCACCGCTCGCAAAGCCATGATCTGTATGTCCGGGCAATCCGCCTTGACCCGCTTCAGTCGCCTGCCGGCCATGAATTACGACCGCAAGCAGATCAAGCAGCTCGCCGAATACGAGGCGATCCAGAATATCCCCTTCGCCGTCAGCGAGGTCATCTGGGACTACCAGTTGATCGCCAGCGAAAACGCCGAAAACATCGACGTGATGTCGGTGGTGATAAAAAATGAGATCGTCGAGCAGTTCACCGCCGCCGTGCAGATGGTCGGCTGCATACCCATTCTGGTTGACGTGGCCCCCGCTGCCTGCTACAACGCCGTCCGTGCTAATGGGATTGGCGACGAGGAATGCGTCGTGGTCCTCAATATCGGCGGTCGCAGCTCCAATCTGATTTTTGCCGAAGGCGATCACTTTTTCGCGCGTACCATCCCCATTGCCGGCCACGCCATCACGCAGCAGATCGCCAAGGAATTCGGCATCGGCCTGCCTGAGGCCGAAGAGCTCAAACGCCGGCATGGCTTCGTCGCCCTCGGCGGTGCCTATGCCGAGCCCGAGTCTGAAACCGCCGCCAACGTCTCCAAGATCATTCGCAATGTCATGGCGCGGCTGCACGGCGAAATTGCCCGTTCCATTAACGTGTACCGCGCCCAGCAGAAGGGCTCCCGCCCTGCCAAAATGTACCTGACCGGTGGTAGCTCTATTCTCTCCTACTGCGATGTCTTCTTCTCCGAAAAGCTGGGCATACCAGTCGAATACCTCAATCCTTTCCAGGTGGTCACCCTCCAGCCCAGCGTCGACCGCAATCGCCTCCAGGAAGTCGCCCACATGTTCAGTGAGGCCATCGGCCTCGGTATGCGCTACGCCAGCTCCTGTCCCATCGAACTGAGCCTCATACCGGAAACGATCCGCCGCCAACAGAATTTTGACAAGAAAAAACCCTACTTCGTCTTCAGTATGATTGCCGGCTTGATGATTCTTGGCGTCGTCGCCTATGGCGTCAATGTTCGCGGGACAATCTTCGAACAGACCAAACGCGAGCTGGAAAAACTGCAGATCGAAAACAAGCCCACTCTGGCGAGAATCGAAGAGGCCCGCAGCAAGGCCCGGCAAAAGGAAGACCAGTACCAAGCCGTCAGCGACCTCTTGCTGCAACAGGCGAAGTGGCCTGTCATCCTCAATGAGATTAACCGCATCAAACCCAACAATCTCTGGCTGTCCTCAATCAAGCCCATCTACGGCGAGGTGAAGGCTTTCGTACCCGTCAGCGCCGCAGTAACCGCCCCCAGTGCCATGGACGGCGGTATGTTCGGCCCCATGGACGGCGGTATGTTCGGCCCCATGGATGGCGGCATGATGGATGGCGCCATGTTTGGCGGCGAAGCGGTTGCCCTTGGCAAAATGACCACCGTCGGCGGCCTGGAATTAGTCGGCTACTCGGTCATGCCTGATAAAGGCCCCGTCAGTTTCAGCATCGGCGACGAAATTCCCCTGCCTTTCACCGTCGATAAACCCGAAGAGCCCGACGTCGTCCCAGCCGACGGCAGCGACGCGGCCGCCCCCTTGACCAACAATGATAAAATCGCTCGTGCCATGCGGCAGGCCGGCAGCACCCCCGAGCTGGCATTCGAGGCCGCCCTCCGGCAGTCACAGCTCTTCTCCGCCGACCCGCAAATGACCGTGCTCAAAATCTATCGCTCGGCGACTACCGTCAAAAATATTAGCACCTTCATCATCCAGGTCAAATTCACCATGCCAGTTGAATTCTATGAGGTCACAACCAGGGCCGGCCGCACCGGCGGCATGGGTGACGGTATGGGTGGCGGCATGGGTGGCGGTAATTTCTAGGACGATGCAAGGACTCAGCCGGAGTTAACAAAGGTCTGCTATGGATTTTGTCAAAAAAAATTGGGGCTTCCTGGCCATTGCGGTCGTCTGCTTCGTGGTGGCTATCGCTATCATCGTCTATTGGATGCAAGCGACCAAAACCCTCGCCGCGCACCAGGCTGAAACCGCCAAGCAACTCGAATTCTTTGACCGCGTCAAAAGCAGCAATATCAAGCTCAGCCAAGACAACATCACAGTCACCGAAAACAATCTGCGCATTGCCACCGAGCATTTCAATAATCTGCAACTCAGCCTGGCTGAAAAATCACACATCGAGCCCGAAGTGCCGGCGACACCGCTGGAGGCCGTGCGCGTCCTCAAAAGCGAAATCGCCGCTCTCCAGAAGGCCCTGACCGACGGCAATGTCCTCTTTGCCCCCACCAGCGCCTATTTTACCTTCGACAATATTGCCATGCAGGAGAAGCTGCCCCATAAGGACGACCTCTTCCAGATCTTCCGCCAGCTGGCCATCATCAAGGAGCTCTGCCGCATTATGCCCTTGTCCGGCATCAGCTCGCTGGACAGCCTGGTCCGCCCCCTGGACCTGGTCGTGCAGCAAGAAGACATCTATACCTACACCCCCGTCGAAATCGTGGCCACCGGCTCCCCGGAATCCGTTCAGAAGCTTCTCAATCTGATCAACAACGAAGCCAAATACCTCTTCTTCATCCGCACGGTCGATATAAGCGCCCCCGACCAGTTCACTGACCTCGGCATGGGTCTCGCCATCGCCCAGGAACTGACCCTGAGCGGCGGCGTGGGCGGCAGAGCCGGCGCCGGCATGGGCATGGGTGGCATGGGGGGCATGGGTGGCATGGGGGGCATGGGTGGCATGGGTGGCATGGGGGGCATGGACGGCATGGCACCCGGACGCCGCCGCCCCGGCATGGGCATGAACCCCGGCATGGGCATGAACCCCGGCATGGGCATGAACCCCGGCATGGGCATGAACCCCGGTGTGGATGGCATGGGCATGGACGGTATGGGAATGAACCCCGGTATGGCCGGGCCGGGCGCCGCAGCCAACGCCGCCATGCTGCCACCGCCAAAGCGACAAGACTATCTGGTCTTCGCCCCCAAACAGGTCACCTTGAACGTGCGCTTGGACCTTATCGAATTCAACTCCCAGACCACTACGGAGGGGAACTGATCAGTGGATATCTTCATCAAACATTACGAAAAGGTCGTCCTCGGACTCTTCCTGCTCCTCCTCCTCTTGGGCAGCGTCTTCGTCCTCGGTGCCTTCGACCGCAGCAAAAAAGACCTCGAACAGAAAAAGCAGGGCGCCAGCAGCATGGTTAAAGGCGGCTCAATACTGCCTGTGTTGGACACCACTCGTTTTACTGCCGAGGACAATCTCCGCGATACGCGCAAAAACATCACCATTGTCAGTACAGTCAAGGACGATCCCAAAGGCAGCCTCATCGTCCCCCACCGTTATATCAAATGCCTTAGTGAAAAATGCAGTTATCTGCTTGCCCTCTCATCAGACACTTGCCCTTTCTGCGCCACCAAACAACTCGACCTGGGCAAGGACTCCGAAGAAGGCGACGATACGGACGGCGACGGCATCCCCGATCTCGTTGAACAAAAATACCCCACCTTCCTCAACTATCTTAACCCGCAGGACGCCCGCCAGGACTATGACAACGACGGTTTCCTCAATGTCGAAGAACACCGCGCCGGAACAGCCATGGATGATCCGGACCTCTTCCCCCCACTGGGCAACCTCATCCGCAGCATCAAGACCTTCCGCCGGCCACTGCCGCTGCAGATGCGCACTGTCGATACCTACAACAGCACGGACAAGGCCAAGTGGGAAGTCGCCCTCAACTACTTCGACGTCAAATCCCAACGTCAACGCAGCCGCACACTGCTCATCGGCGAAAGCTTCATGGACTTCAAACTGATCGACGCCGGTTTCGACGGCGAGGGTGACACCGCAACCGCCTTCGCTGTCATCTCCCCGACCAACGACCCGAATACACGCTACCGCCTGGTTCAGAATCTCACCGTCACCTACAACGATGTCACGGTGCAGTTCGTTTTCCTCGCCAACCGCCTGCGCGAATACCAGCGCCTGGTCTTGTCCCGCTTCGCCGTGGTCAAGAATGTCGGCGAGGAATTTCCGCTGCAAAAACAAAAAAGCACCGGTCCGTACACCGAGTATTACCGCATCCTTGCCGCTGATGAAGCGAAACACACCATCACCATCGGCAGACTAGCCGCCCCCAAGGGTGAAGTCAATCTTGAAATCCAAGTGCCACGCTATAACCTCAATGATGACGTCGGCCTGCCTAATACCGCACCCATGGGGGGCGATAATATGGGCATGCCCCCCGGCGGCGATGGCATGATGCCAGGCAATATGAGACGTCAATTTTAACGTTTTTTTTTGCAAGCGCGAGAATATTATTACAAAATTATTGTAACATAGTAGAGAGACTGGGGAAATGTGCCATATTGTAGCCCTGCTCATTCCCTCCGTCCTAACGGGGAGTTGTCATCCATGATGGAACAACAAAAAAGTGTGGTCATAATGAAAAACAACGTCGTCAGCCGCTGCCTGGCCTGCATTATTCTTGCATGCCTTTTGCTTACTGTATCTTATGCACAGCTCGCCCCCGATAACGCCGCCGCGCCCGCCCCAGACGCCGCCATCGGCGACGGCGCCACTGCACCACTACCGGCAAAACCCGCTGTCGTGGAACCGCCCTTGGATGAAATCGGCAGCGAACTCGATATGCGCGAAAGCATTCGTCGCCAGGAGTGCTTTGAAGCCGGCAAAGAACTTATCGTGCAGGCCCGTAACGCCTATACTGACCGGGATTTCTATGAGGCCGAGGAGAAGTTCAGACAGGCGACCGCAAAACTCAATGAGGCCAGCGAATACATGAAACGCGCCGGCGAAAGCAGCCCGGTCGTACAGGAACGCATGGAGTACATCCGGCGCATGCAATACGAAATGTACCTCGACTGGGCAGAACACCTGATGGAAGAATCCCGCCGCTCAATCCAGGCTGGACAGGTGGAAGACGCACTGGAAAAACTAACCCGCGCCCTCGAATACGCCCCGGGCGAAAAAGACCGTATCAACAAGCTCCGCCGTGACTACGCCCTCGCCAGCAAAGACATTGAATTCAAGGAAGCAACCAAACCAGAAAATGTTATCAGGGATGTGGCTGATATCAATTACAAAATCAAGGAGCTGCTCCAAGCTGGCAAAGTGCAATTGGCCTACGGACGCTACAGCGATGCCCGTGATACTTTTGAGACCGTGCTCCTGGATGATCCCTACAACCTGGAAGCTATTCGCTATCTCGCGCGTATTTCTACTGAGTTGGAAAAGGCCGCAACCGCCAAGCTGGGCAGCATTCTTGCGGAGCGCCTCGCGGAAGTGCGCTGGAAATGGGCCGAACCCGTCACTCCCCTGCTGACCCGCTCAAGCAGCGCTCTGGGCTCCAAGGCCCTCAAAAAAACCGACGAAACTCTCGGCCTGCGTAATAAACTCGAAACCATGATTATTCCCCAAGTCAAGTTCCAGGATACGCCCCTTGCCGATGTCTTTTCCAAACTCAGACGGCTGAGTCAGGAACTTGACCCCGATGGCGAAGGCGTCAATTTCGTCGTGCAACTCGAACCCATCCGTAGCGCCGGAGCCGCTGCACCTGCCGGCATGGGCCCAGATATGGGCATGGGCGGCATGGGCGGCTTGGGCGGTGATATGGGCATGGGCGGCTTGGGCGGTGATATGGGCATGGGCGGCATGGGCGGCGATATGGGCATGGGCGCCATGGGCGCTCCCGGCATGGGCGCTCCCGGCATGGGCGCTCCCGGCATGGGCGGTGATATGGGTGGCGGCATGGGCGGTGATATGGGCATGGGCGGCATGGGCGGCTTGGGCGGTGATATGGGCATGGGCGGCATGGGTATGGGTATGGGCGGCGACATGGGCATGGGCGCCGCAGCCGCGACACCGGTCATCACCGAGAGCTTCGCCGACAAGACCATCACTATGGAAATGTCCAACGTTACCATGAACGAAGTGCTCAATACGATCTGCCTGATCACCGGCGTCAAACAAAAAATCGAACGCAAGGCCGTCGTCATTAACCATCCGGCGAACCCCATGGACGAAATGGAAACGCGTTTCTACAATGTCGAAGCAGGTGTTTTTGATGTCGGCCGTACCCGTAAAAAACTCTCCAAGCTGACTCTCGATATTGGCGACGACGACGACGACGATGATGATGATGATGATGACGACGATGATGATGATGATGACGATGATGATGGCACCGGCACCGGCGGCAAGTACTTTATCGATGTCGCCAGTATCTTCATGGGCATGGGCGTGACCTATCCCCCGGGCGCTCGCATCATGCATTACCCCCGCGCTGGCAAGCTCATCGTTCATAATACGCCGGAAAATCAGTTGCGGGTGGAGAAAATTCTCCAGGAACTCAATGTCACCCCGACGCAGGTGAGCATAGAGGCCAAATTCGTCGAAGTCAAACAAACTGATCTGAGTTCACTGGGCTTCGAATGGTCCATGGTCGCCGGCGGGGTCAGTTTCAACCGCGCCGCAGAGGTCGGTGGCCAGAATTATCTCTCGGATGAATACAGCGGCCACAATACCGGTGTCGGCAATAAGGGCGACAACTTCCAGCTGGGCATCGGTAAGGAACCCGCTATCACCAGCGGTCTGCGCTTCGCCGAATCCATGTTTGGCGGTAGTTCTGACACCCTCTTCAATGTCTATTCCATCCTGGGCAATTACGCGTTCAATACCATCGTCCATGCCCTCGAACAGGAAAACCACTCAGACGTCCTCTCAGCACCGAAAATCACGACCATCAGCGGCACCACCGCCCAAATCAAAGTCGTCACCGTCCATTACTTCCCTGAAAGTTGGACGCCACCAGAACTCGGTGCCGCCGAAGGCGACAGCGGTGCCCGTGACTACACGCCGTCAATGCCCGAATTTGGCGATGCCACCGATATCGGCGTCATCCTCGATGTCACACCCACCGTCTCCGCCGATGGCTACTCCATCGACATCGAGTTGATGCCGCAGGTGATCGACTTCCTCGAATACGAAACGTCATTCAATACCTACATGATCGTTTCTGGACAGCCCCTCGAAGTCAAATACAACATGCCTATCCTCTCCAAACGCGAGGCCTATACCAAGCTGATCGTTTGGGATGGCGAAACCGTCGTTCTCGGCGGCATGATCCAGGAACGCTTGGAAAAATACAACGACCGCGTGCCTTTCCTCGGCCGCGTGCCGCTACTAGGCAGACTCTTCTCCAGCAAGGGCGAAAAGAGCGTCAAAACCAATCTGCTCAT
>JAQWBY010000068.1 GCA_028706165.1 Lentisphaeria bacterium
GTTTACTGTTGGTCTACCACCGGGCTTTCCGTGTAGTCGGCGAAGCCGTCAATCAAACCGTCTTCTTCCAGCATGGCCCGGAGCTTGTCCAACGCCTGGTTCTGAATTTGCCGCACGCGCTCACGGGTGCGGCCAATTTTCTGACTGACTTCTTCCAGCGTCTTGGCGCGCTCGCCATTGAGGCCAAAACGAAGATTCAGAATCGTCCGCTCGCGATCCTCCAGGCGATCCGTCAGCCGCAACATGTGCGTCAGCGTCTCTTCGTCCTGAACCAGCTCGTCGGGAGCGGTCGTCTTGTCGTCGGCAATAATATCACGAAATTCGCCATCCTCGCCGTGCTGAATCGGATCGTGCAGCGAAATCGTCGTGGTCCGGCCCAAACGCAGTCCGGTCACGGTACGCTCGGTCAAATTGACCTCAACGGCGATCTCTTTGTCCGATGGCTCACGACCGAGATCCTCAGTCAATTTGGTCCGCGCCGCCTGAATCTTGCTGATCTTGGTCGCCGACTGTACCGGAATGCGAATCGTCCGCGCCTGATTTGCCAAAGCCCGCCGCATGGACTGCTTGATCCACCACGCAGCATAGCTGCTCAATTTTGCGCCCTTGGACGGGTCAAACTTTTCCACCGCCCGCATCAAGCCAATGTTGCCCTCGGAGATCAAATCCAGCAGGGGCAGGCCCAAACCCTTGAAATCGTGGGCAATCTTCACCACCAAACGCAAGTTGCTGCGAATCAGCTTGGCACGCGCCTCGGCGTCCCCGGCGGCTATCTTGGCCGCCAGTTCGACTTCTTCCTTCGGGCTCACCAACGGATACTGCCCGATGTTCTGCATGTACAACTTCATCGTATCATTGTCTGAAAGCATAACTGTAAGCGCCTCCATTAGGTCATATAAAAATGCGCATTCCACCCAACTGCCAATATCCGGCGGTCTAGTACCCACCACCCTTGCTCATATCAGACACAACCAAGTCGATTTTCTCTGCGATTTTGCCGTGTGTCGGACTTTTCGGTGTAACCGATTACTATATAGCCGCATGTACTTCATTCAAACCACGACGAGCTATCGCCACTGCAGACGCTAACCAGACGCCACCATAAGATCAAGGAAATATCAACAGCCGCTGCTATAACGCAAGGCTTGCACTGGTTATTGGAGTTATTTTGCCGTAATCGGTCACCCATTGATAATTGAGCCATAGAGCTTCTGGCTGAGTCAAACGTGCCCGTTTCCCTGGCCGCGAAGCGGCAGAAGCGCTGAAAGCGCGAAACATACCAGCCCAGGGCAAGCACGCTGAAAGCGTGCGCCGCCCTGGGTACAACGGCGACCATGTTCGTGTTCCTCGGCCTCTTTTGCCCCAGTCGGCGAAGCTGACTGGGGCAAAAGAGGCAATGGAACTCACTTGCTTACCTGGGATTGACATCGGCGGCAGGTTTGGCCGCTATTATCAATGGGTGACCGATTACTATTTTGCCGAGCTCCACAACCTCGCCAGACACCACCCCTCCACCGGCCACTTCTGCATGCCGAGGCTCACAACGCCCCCCCCTGCACGGGCGGGCATGCCGACAGCGGCAGCGCCGGTTGGGCACTGCCAATCGCCGGCGCCACTAATCATCCGTGCTCAGCGCAGCTGCACCAGCACTGTCAGGCGCCGCAGGCTGTACTGGCCGGCATTGCTGGTAAAGGTCCAGTCGGGATTGCCCTGTGGGCTGTTGCCTAGACCGAGTTCGCAGGTACCGCCGCCCCAACGATTGAAGGCAATCAACGTGCATTTTTTCTCGTAGTTGTGAATTTGCAGGCAGCCGTAACCCTTCTCTTTGGCCTTGCCGCCACCATCGCCAAAATCAAATGCAGACGCGCTTGCGTTGGGCACCTTGGCTTGATTCTGCGGGCCGTAATTGCTGGGCCAGAATTCGATATTGCCACCGCTCAGATTCATCCCCGTGGGCACCCCCGGCACATTCGAGGCGATGGTCATGCCCGTCACATTCTGCTGGAAGAAGGCCTCGCTCTGTACCGTCGGCACACCCATCTGCGCCAGATTCTGCGTAAAGGCATCCATGGACACAAAGACGTACTGCAAGGGCTGTCCCTCCTTCTGCAATTCCAGGCAATAGGCAATGCGATCAACCGTAAGCCCGCCAAAATCCTTGCTCCGGTCCACTGAGTACGCTACCGGCTCGTTGTGATAATTGGTCTTCTCCGCGATGTCCAGGACGTACAGCGGATGATAGCCCGCGGCATCCGGAATGCGTTCCTGCAAATCATTGGTCACCGGCACTTCGCCCACCACAAAGGGCCCCGCCGGCCAACCTTCGCGATTCATCAGATTCGGCTCGGCCAACTGATCCCAGGCAAAACGCACCGCGTGGACCACGTCCACACCAGGCGCCGCTACCTCCAGTTCAGACGCCCCCACGATCGTGGCCTCTGCCGGCACGAAAATGCCCTTCGCGCCGCATAGCTCAAAGTGGCTCAGCGACTTGTCGTCCCGCGCGACCAACCCACTGCCCGCATGCTCGAAACGCAGGCGGGCCTTGCCGTCAGCCACCGTCATGCCCACGCATACCGGACCACTCCACACCGCAATATCCTGCCCATAGTGTTTCTTCAGCGCCAGCGTCGCCAGGCGTTTGCCCACCGTCACTTTGTCGCGCGGATGGATGTCTTTGATATTGCCCACGTCGTTGATGACCACCTGCCCTGTGTTGGCAATCGCCTCGCAGCTGGTCTGCGCCACCTGCATGCGCGGCAGCACATACGGCTGACTCGCACCGTAATTGTAGGGCGCCAGCTGCACCCAGTAGAAGGGAAAGTCGCCTTGCCCCCACAACTGCCGCCAGCCACCGATCAACGCCTGCTTCTTGAAAAAGTACAGCGGCCCGTCGTGGCGGTTCGATTCACCCTGATACCAGATCGCCCCACAAATCGCGTAAGGGACCATGGGCGCAATCATGGCATTGAAGAGCGTCGTCGGCTCGCGATTGCCAGTCAACGGTACGAGCTCTTTGGGATAGTCCGGCTTCGTCAAAATGGGCTTTTCCGCCGCCAGGGCCTGTCGGGCTTCCGTCAGCCACTGCTCGGTGTCGGCCAGGTACTGCCGCAGCCGCGCCTGATACAGTTCGCTGGCCGGATTGGCCAAAGCCACTTTCTGACGGATGTCTGCCAACTCCGCGATGTCCGCAAAACCGCACTCCGGCGTCCACGGCTCAATACGCGTGCCGCCCCACGAACTGCTGATCAGGCCAATCGGCACGCCGAGCTCGCGCTGCAGCTCCGCTCCAAAGAAATAACCCACGGCACTGAAATTGGCGACACTCTCTGGCGTGCATTCCAGCCAGCTCGGCGATTTCTCAAAGTCCGCTAACGGCAACGGCGCTAACGCCTTGTTGTTGGTCACGTCAAAAAGCCGTATCTGCGGCTGCTGTGCCGCCGGCAGCGCCTCGGCGGCATTATGGCTGTTCTTGGTGCGCCATTCCATATTAGACTGCCCCGAACACACCCACACATCGCCAAAGAGGATGTTATCGAAGCGAACGGTCGCCGTCGCGCCGCTAATGACCATCTCCGCTGGCCCGCCAGCCTCCTGGGCAGGCAAGCGCAGCTGCCAGCGGCCTTGCGCATCCGCCGTCGCGCTTTCACTTTGCCCAGCCAGCTGCACGGTGATCTTCTCGCCCGGCGCGGCAGTGCCCCACACCGGTAAAGGCCGGCCTCGCTGCAGCACCATGTTGCTGGAAAATATCTTCGGTAGGATCGGGTCAGCCCACAAGGCCCCGCTCACGCCCACCGCCACCGCAAAGACCACCACACGTGTCAACCATTGCCGTACCATGCTGTCGCTCCTTCCGCGTCTGGACTCATTTCATTACAACCAAGCTGCTTTTCGATTATTGTCAGCCAGGCGTTCCTAGCCTTATTTGATCACCACCACACCGTGAATGCGTACGCTGTCGATCTCCACCGTCACGGTGCCGTCTTCGCCCTCCTCGTGGCAGCCGCAGTCGCAATCGTCGTCATGCTCATCCTCGCAGCCGCAGTCACAACTGTGTTGGTGACCATGGGCCTTCGGCGGCGCCGGCGTCCACTCCCACACCATTTCACTATCATCCTCAAAATGCCATTTGACGCTCTCGGGGCGCCACCCCATGCGTACGGTCAGCTTCAGCGGCCCAACGGCCGGTATTTCGTCCACCATGCCGTTGTTTGGCTGGTTCGGGATGCCCGACGAACGATTGATGAAATGGAACTGCAAAGCGTCATCCTTGAAACGCAAAGCGACATCCACCGCCAGCGGCGCCTCAATAGCCACCACCGGATCCGAATACAACCGCCGCATCAGTTCCTGCACGAACTGCCGCGTCAGCGGATAGCGATTGTGCTCAAAGTCGCGGAAGATATCCGCCGCCACAAACATCACCCGGCCATACCCCACTCGCGTCGTCACCGCCGCCGGCGTTGCCAACAGGCGCTCGTCACACAACGGCGTCGTGCCCAGCTGGCCAATGCCGCGACCTTTCTTGCCCACCTGCAACAACCCCCACGGTTCGCTGTGCAACGGCACGCTGGCCTCGCCCTTGTTTACTGGCAAATGATAGGTCGCTTTGTCTTCCACGCTCAGGCCATCCAGGCCTAGGAAAGACAGCCCAAAACGCTCGGCCAGGCCGGCGCCCGTCAGGAACAGCAATCCACCGCCACGCACATAGCGCTTCAACGCAGTGACCATCTCGTCCGACAGCCGCAACTGCTCCGGCACCACCACCACCGGGAAGGCCTCCAGCGTCTGCAACAGCGCCCACTCGTCCATGATGTCTACGCCATAATGGCACTCCGACAGAGCGAACACCGCGCCACGCACCGGATTGGCGTCGTAGCCGTGCATGAGGTTCTTGCCCGTCGGCCGCGAGTAGTAATGCGCCTCCGAATGCAGCACCGCGACCTGCGGCAAACCCAGCGTGCCCTGGCACAGACGCCGGCGCTTGGATATAAATTTTCCCACCTCGCGCATGCGCTTCAGCCGCCACGGCACCAGCTGGCCCGTGCGAACGCCCGGACTCTCGTAAATCTGCACATTGCCACCCGTGGCCATGAGCATCGCGGCCTCCTGCGCCAACATGTCCACCGGCTTCATCGTCCAGGGCGAATTCGGCTGCCCCATGCCGTGCGAACAGGAAAAAGCCCACAGCATGATGTCCCAGGGCTTGCCGCGATTGCACAGCCAGCGCGCCTCGCAACGGCTCCCGTCGAGTCCCCACACCCAGCTATTGTCGCCACTGATCCAATCCGTGGCAACGTCGTCCGGACAGCCCGGATTCCTAAAGGTCTGCAGCCAATTCGAACATACCAGCACTTCCGGACGATGCTCGTGTACCGCCGTCACATAGCGCGCGACGTATTCCTTGAAGCTGTCCAGCGTAAACTGCTGCCACTCGGGCCAGTGCGGATCGTCCATGCTCGTTGGCGCTTCCGCCAAGCCGCTGTGCTCCCGGAAAGCCGCCAGGCAGAGCGGGCAGTAGCAGGGCTCCGCCGCCCACAGCTCGCCGTCCACCCAAAAACCGTCAACCTCATAGCGGTCAATCAACTCCTTCATCTGCGGTATCAACAGCTTATCCAAGTATGGCCCGCGCGGACACATCTTCTCGGAGGGCTTCGTTGGCTCCGTTCCCGGCGCCGGCACCACGGCCCATTCGGGATGCTTCTGCGCGGCAGCGCGATCCCAGATGCCCGAGTAATGACAATGCAATGGCATCTTCAGCTGCCGCGTCGCCTCACGCCACTGCCTGAGCGCATCCTTGACCACGCCCGGCGACGTCGTGCCATCCGGCACCGTCGTCGGCCAGCTGGTCATGCCGGGATGGCCCTTGCAATCCGTCTGCACAAAATCCGGCCGCAGCAATTTCAGCGCCGGCACCAGCTCGTCCAAGCCGCAGCGCGTACCCAATTCCGTGTCTTTGTCACTGGCATGCAGATCATAATGCAGCCCGAAGTAATACCGCTTGCCGTGCCATCTGCCATTCTCGAAACTCATGGTGCCCACCTGGCTTTGTTGTGCTCTTATTCCGCGCCGCGCGCGACCTCCTAGCCGCCTCGCCTTACCGTACCGCCAAAGATGTATTTGACAACAGCCCCCTTGGGATTGATTTTAGGCGTCGCCCGCTCCCCGACACTCACCCCAGCCCCAGGTATTTCCCCACCTATGAAAATTGCCATCAGCCGTTGCGGCCAGTCTTTGACCCAAGCCGTCACTCTGCCCAAACCATACAGCTGGGACCTCCGCTGCGCCGGCCGCGGCACCTGCGGCCGCTGCCGCATCACCCTCCTCGCCGGCCGCTACCTCGTCGCCGGCAAAGAACTCTGCGTCACCGCGCCCACCAGCGCCCTGGCCTGCCAGACCACCCTGCTCAGCACCGAGGGCATCATTGATGTCCCCCCTGGCGCCATGTGCGTCCCCAATGGCCAAATTCACGCCCTCTGGGACGGCCCGCCACTGCGCAACAGCGACGAATGCGTCCTCGCCGTCGATCTCGGCACCACCACCATCGCCGCCGTCAAAATCCGCAATGGCGATATCCTTGCGTCGGCATCCTGCTACAACCAACAAAGCCGTTTTGGCGACAATGTGATCAGCCGCATTAGCCAGGCCGCGAATCCCGCCACCATCGCCGCCATGCAACAAGCCGCCGTCACTTCCATCAATGACTTGCTCGCCGAACTGGGCGCTGACGACGCCCAGCGCCTCGCTATCGCCGGCAACACCGTCATGACCACCCTCCTCTGGGGCATCGACCCCGCGCCCATTGGCGTCATGCCATTCACCCCGCCGCTCCGCGTCTTCCCTCAGCGCCGCGCCGACGAACTCGGCATCGCCCTCCCCGGCGCCACACCCGTCCTGGCCCTGCCCGCCATCGCCGGCTACATCGGCGGCGATCTCACCGCCGGCATCCACGAATGCCAGCTAGCGCCCTTCGATATGCTCATCGACATTGGCACCAACTGCGAAATCGTCCTGCGCACCAACGACGGGCTCTTCTGCACCGCCGCCGCCGCCGGCCCAGCCTTCGAAGGCGCCGCCATCCCCAGCGGCTCCCGGGCCGTCGCCGGCGCCATCGACCACGTCCAGCCCGACTGGTCTTACAGCGTCATTGGCGGCGGCGCCCCCAACGGCCTCTGTGGCTCCGCCATGGTCGATGTTCTCTACGCGGGCCGCCATGCCGGCTGGCTTAATGCCTGCGGACGTCTGCAGGCCGACGCCCTCGGTAAACGCTACCGCCGCGATGGTAACCTACAACTGGTCGAGATCGCCCCCGGCGTATCACTCTCTGAAGCCGACATCGAACAGCTCCTGAAAGCCAAGGCCGCCGTCTACGCCGGCATTCAGTCCCTCCTGGAGCATTGCCACTGCCCCGTTGGCAAACTGCGGCGCCTCGTCCTCGCCGGCGGGTTCGCCCGCTATCTTGATCTCGATCACGCCGTTGCTATCGGCATGCTGCCCCGCGCTAACACGCACATCGCCGGCAATACCAGCCTCGCCGGTGCCGCCCGCCTCGCCGTCGATCCCAGCATCATGGACGAATTGCTCGCCATCATCGCCGAACCCAAAGACGTGCCCCTCAACGCCATCGACAGCTTCGAAAACAACTACATCGACGCACTCTTCCTCCCCTGATCGCACCCCGCCACATCCGCCACGCACCGTTCCCAATACCCGCCTCCGCAGAGTTTTTCCCCGAGGCAAAGCTTTTTTGTAACCGGTCACCCATTGATAATGGATGCACGGCATGCCTCTCTGGCGCGGTAGGACGAGCCAAGCCAATGTGGCGCCCTCCGGGCGCAATTCCAAGTTGCTGTCACACCCCGGGTTGCGGCGCCCTCCGGGCGCCTCACCCGGGGCTATGCATGGTCCGGCCCTTCGGGCCGAACTTGGCCAATCTGACGACTTGATTCGTTCTATGCGGGCCGAAAAGTGCCGGGATGGCGGCGCTCCCAGCAGTCCCGGGTATCAAGCAACCGGTCCCCTAAGTCCAGGAAGTCCCCAATCAGTCCCTTGTGTCCAAAGCGTCATTCCCCACGGTCCCGAAAGTCCCCATAGTCCCGGCCGTGAGTCGTGAGACGTGAGACGTGAGTCCTCGCCCCAGCGCTCCGCCGCCAATCAGTCCCACTGGTCCCTGGCGTCCCCTGAGGCCGGCCAATATCAATCGCTGACTGCTTACCTTTTTTCTTTTCACCCGCCCAATTTCCTTTGCAATAATGGCAAAAGGCTTTACAGTAATGCTTCGATTTTTGTCTGCCTGTTGTCAGTTAAAAACCCGTGGCCTACCCGCGGGCATAGTTGTGAACGGAGGAAAGACCATGTCCATTCATCCCAGCCTGAAAACCAAGGGTGCGGTCAGCGAACGCCGCAACGTCCTCAAACGCTTCGAACGCATTGACCAGCTCAAAAAAGAAGGCCGCTACAAAGATGGCGACCGCGCTTGGGGCCTGCCCAAGACCAAGCCCGAACTGTAAGAACTCTACGACGTTCTTCCGGCCGCAACCTTGTACCTTGGGGTTGCGGTCTTTTTTTTCGCGCAAAACCTCGCCCCGGGAACATCCCCGCGCACAGTGACGACTAAGGCTAGGCCATTAGCTCACCTGTCATTCAACAACGTTCCTGTCGCAGGACCCTAGCCAAGGAGGCAATCATGTGGGACTATACTGAAAAAGTCATGGATTATTTTCTGCACCCCCGCAACATCGGCGAAATCGCCGATGCCGAGGGCATTGGCGAAGTCGGCAACATCGTCTGCGGCGACGCCATGAAACTCTACGTCAAACTCGCCGATGATAAAAAGACCATCGCCGACGTCAAATTCCAGACCTTCGGCTGCGCCTCGGCCATTGCCAGCTCGTCCGCACTCACCGAAATGCTCAAGGGCAAGTCACTCGCCGATGCCGCCAAGCTCACCAATCAGGACATTGCGGACTTCCTCGGCGAACTCCCCGAAGAGAAAATGCACTGCTCGGTCATGGGCATGGAGGCCTTCCAGGCCGCGCTGATCGACATGCACAAGAAACACCCGGAATGGAACGTGCCGGTCGTCATCGAAGAAGAAGGCGTCAACCGTATCGTCTGCCAGTGTTTCAGCGTCACCGAGGCGCGCATCCGCGAGGCCATCAAAACCAACCACCTCACCACCGTCGAGCAAGTCACTCACTACACCAAGGCCGGCGGTGGCTGCGGCGGCTGTAAACCAGATATCCAGGAAATCCTCGACGACATCAACGGCAACAAGAAAAATAGCAGCAACGACAGCGCGGCCGCCCGACCACCGTCCCAACTCACCAACCTGCAGAAGATCGCCCTCATCCAGTCGACCTTCGATGACATCATCAGGCCCGGCCTGAAAGCCGACGGCGGCGACGCCGAACTTGTCGACATCGACGGCAACAACGTGATGGTCAAGCTTGCCGGCCGTTGCGCCAGCTGCCCGTCGGCCATCCAAACCCTCAAACACTGGGTCGAGGCCAAACTCCGCGAGAAGGTCTCCGGAGCTTTGAACGTCGTTGAAGTTAAATAAGGCCCAGCCAGCAGTCAAAGGCGCCCGCCATGAATGAGCAGGATATCATCTACGTCGATAACAATGCCACCACCGCCATCGCCCCGGAAGTCTTCGCGGCGATGGAGCCCTTTTTGACCACGTGGTACGGCAATCCCTCCAGTCCCCATCCCTTCGGCAGCCGCTGCGCCAAAGTCATGGTGCAATCCCGCAAAGCCGTCGCCGATCTCATCGGCGCCGAGCCCGAAGAGATCATCTTCACCAGCTGCGGCACCGAGTCCGACAACGCTGCCATCATGAGCGCCCTGGAAACCCAAAAGGGCCGCCGCAAAATTGTCACCTGCGCCGTCGAACACCCCGCCGTCCTCAGCACTTGTCATTTCCTGCAAAAACAGGGCATCCACGTGGACTTCCTCGCAGTGGATCACCAAGGTCGCATCAACCTCGACGAGGCCCGCGCCGTCATTGACGACGACACCGCCCTCGTCACCGTCATGTGGGCCAACAACGAAATCGGCAATCTCTACCCCGTCGAAGAACTCGCCGCCATCGCCCACGAACACGGCGCGCTGTTCCACACCGACGCCGTCCAGGCCGTAGGCAAGATTCCCATCAATCTGCGCCAGAGCCAGATCGACTTCCTGTCGCTCAGCGGCCACAAACTCCACGCGCCCAAAGGCGTCGGCGTTCTCTACCGCCGTCGTTTCACGCCATTCCTACCCTACCTCATCGGCGGACACCAGGAACACGGCCAGCGCGCCGGCACCGAAAACGTCGCCAGTATCGCCGCCTTGGGCAAGGCCGCCGAACTGGCCATGAACCACCTCCGCGACGAACAATCCACCGTCAAAGCCCTGCGCGACCGCCTGGAACAAGGGCTCCTCGCCAGCTGCATGGACCCCGTCGTCAACGGCGATCCCGAACACCGCCTGCCCAACACCAGCAGCATCTGCTTCAAATACATTGAAGGCGAAGCCATCCTCCTGCGCATGTACCAGGCCGCGCACATCTGCGCATCCTCGGGCTCGGCCTGCACGTCCGGATCCCTGGAGCCTTCCCATGTTCTGCGCGCCATGGGCTTGGACTACCAGTCCCTCCACGGCTCCATCCGTTTCAGCTTCTCACGCTATAACACCCAGGACGAAGTCGACACCATCATCCGCGTCGTGCCGCCCATCATCAGCGCCCTCCGCGACCTGTCGCCCTTCGGACGAAAATAAACAGCGAAGGATAGTTTCCTTTTCCCTCGCCTTCTGACGCTCAACGCCCAGCGGCAATCGCTTTCGCGATTACCGCTGGGCGTTGAGCCGAAAAGGGATAGGTGGGGGAGCGCGAGGGGGCGGAAAGGGCCGATGGCCCTTTCCGCCCCCTCGCAAAACCCAACTATGCTTTTTGGACAACCCTCAGAAAGGCCCCTGCCGTGGAATGCATCCATGTCGTCGTCATTGAATCCGCTGCCGCGGACGTGCCCATGATCGAAGAAGCCCTTGCCGCCGCCGACTTCGTCGTCTCCTCTTACAGCAGCCGCGAAACCGGCCGCGCCAGCACCTACGTCATGGCCGATGACGACAACGACGCCAACGACAAGCTCAAACGCGTCAGTGACGCACTCATTCCCTGGCAGGACGCCTTCACCGGCCCCAGCGCCGTCAAAACCGCCTGCATGCAGCAGGAAGACTGGTCGGAAAGCTGGAAAAAGCACTTCCACAGTTTCCGCGCTTCCAAGCGCCTGGTCGTCAAACCCAGCTGGGAAGACGTCGATCCACAGCCCGGCGACATCATTCTCTCGCTTGATCCCGGCATGTGCTTCGGCACCGGCTACCACGGCACCACCAAGGCCTGCCTGCAATTCCTCGACGATCTCGAAGCCCAGCAGGGCCCGCGCTCTTTCCTCGACGCCGGCTGCGGCTCGGGCATCCTCTCCCTCGGTGCGCGCCTCCTCGGTTACGAGCCGGTCTATGCCTTCGACAACGACCCGCAGGCCGTCGCTACCGCCTACGATAACCTCGCTCTCGCCGGCGTCCATGACGTCGCCATCCACTGCGCCGAACTCGGCGCCTACCAGCCGCCACAGCCCTGCCAAGTCGTCGCCGCCAACATCCTCGCCGTCGTCCTCCTCAAATACGCCGAAGATGTCTGCAAACTCGTCGACCGCAAACACGGCGATGGCTACCTCATCCTCTCCGGCATCCTCACCGAACAGTACCCCGAAGTCCTCCAGCGCTACCAAGCGCTCGGCGCCCGCGAACTCAAACGCACCACCATCGACGAATGGACCAGCGGCTGCTTCGCTCTGCCCCAGCAGAAATAACCCGGCCAAGTCTCGCAAAAAGACTGTCGATCAGACCGATCAGACCGATCAGACCGATCAGACCGATCAGACCGATCAGTAATCGACGATCCGTCCGATCCGTCCGCGATAAAAGACAGCCGCCCCAGCCCGATCCGTCCGATCCGTCCGATCCGTCCGCGATAAAAGACAGCCGATCCGTCCGCGATAAAAGACAGCCGATCCGTCCGATCCGTCCGATCCGTCCGATCCGTCCGCGATAAAAGACAGCCGCCCCAGCCCGATCCGTCCGATCCGTCAAGTTCGGCCCGGAGGGCCGCACCATGCATAACCCCGGGTGAGGCGCCCGGAGGGTGCCGCAACCCGGGGCATGACAGCACCTTTGAATTGCGCCCGGAGGGCGCCACATTCGCCAGGCACGTCGCGTCCAACTGCCCCAGAGAGAGTTGTTTGCCTGCCGCATCCGGAAACAGGCGTTGGATACCCAGTGCCCACTCAGTGCGCGTACCCTTTCAGAAAAACGGCTATCTCCGGCTTTTTCATCCCGCCGCTGGCGACCGCGAGAACCACCTCGGTGAGCTCGTCGTTACTCGCCGCAACGTCCACGCCGTTGAGATCAAGAAAGATCAACGCGGCCATGGCGCCAACGCGTTTATTGCCGTCAACAAAGGGATGATTGGCAACCAGATGGTAGAGATACGCAGCCGCCATCTCGAAGATGTCCGTATGCAGATACTGACCACCATACGTCGCCGACGGCATGGCCAACGCCGATTTGAGCAACTCGACATCGCGAATCCCCAACGCACCGCCGAAGTGCCCAATCTGATACGCGTGCATCGCCATGACGTCCGCAAAAGTCAGAAATTCCAGCTCGCCATTCACTTGGCCAGTTCCTCAAAGCTGCCGGCGTATTTTTTTCCGACCTTCTCCAGCGAAGCGCGAAAACGCTCCGCCCGAGCGGCATCCCTGACCGGTGTCAAAATCAGCGCATTGCCATCAGTCGTCACCTCAAAGGGCGTGTCAATGCCCGCGCCAAGAAGCTCCAAAATGGGCCGCTCAATCACCAGCGCGAGGCTGTTGCCATGACGGGTGAGGGTCTTGAACATAAATACCTCCTGGTTATTGTTGTATCATTGTTGCAACAACAATATAACAACAGTTTTCCAGTACACCCCCCACTAGCTCTCTGAAATCGGCGCCAATCTGCGACATCTGCGGATAAAAAGATCTCCATGCTATCCCGTCACCGCCAGTCGGCGTGGTCGAGGACGCCGAAGAGCATGGCCGACTGCGGCAGCGCCGGCAGATCACTGAGCACGGCCTCGGCCCAGCTTTCCGGCTGGTCAATCAACTCGCAAGCCACGACGCACTCCGCGAACATGGCGGCTAATTGCGCTGGCACGCAGCCCTGCCCACGCGCGACCAGCCGCACCCGCGCACCACCCTGGCTAAGTAAGGCCAAGGCGCCGAGAATGTCCCGCACCTTCCCGCCCAAGTACGGCCGGTCGAGCATCATCCCCAAGGCCGCGTAGTTGTAATCAAAGCCGTTATTGCGGAAAAAACTCTCCCGCGGACGATCCTGATAGCAGCCCGCCGGCGTGAGCTCGCCGACACCGCGCAGGTCCAGGCCCCACAGTGGGCCGTCGTCGGGCATCGCGGCCATTTCGTCCTTGGCATCCAGATGCGGGATGTACAGCGTAATATCGCCCTGCTCTTCTGGCAGATGATAGAACACGCTGCGGTCCCGCCGCAGCAGTAGCGCCATGACCCGCTCCGGCTCAGTCTCAAGCCCAAAACGCGAAAAGGTCCACCCGCCTAAGCGCGTCTCGCGCAACACGCGATAGGCCGGCGCCAACACGGGCAGCGCCAGCCGTAAGGCGTCGCGGAAAAATGCCCGGCGATCGTCGGCGCTGAGCGAGGGCCGTTGCGCAATACGCCGGCGGGCATCCTCGACGATCAAATCGTGCGCCACTCGCGGCGCCGTCTCAGCACAGCATAGCTCATCCGGTGTCGATACTGGAATGTCCGCTGGCTCCTGCCGCATTTCCGGCAGCCCCGCACGCCGCGTGACAAAGCTGTAC
The DNA here is from genome assembly GCA_028706165.1 of Lentisphaeria bacterium. Classification (GTDB taxonomy): domain Bacteria; phylum Verrucomicrobiota; class Lentisphaeria; order Oligosphaerales; family Oligosphaeraceae; genus Oligosphaera. Next base: position 13,916 of record JAQWBY010000068.1, read on the forward strand.
AGCGCTCCACGCTGCTGCTCGCAGAGTGTGTGATGCTTCGGCCCGATCACCAGCTCCACGGCGCCTGGCGCGCCAAGCAAGTCGTAAATGCGCGCGACGTCCTCGTAGGCCTCGCGGGTGCCGCGCGCATCAAAGAAGTCGTTTTTTTGGCCCAGAATCAGCGTCGGCCGCGGCGCCTGAGCGATCAGGAAGTCGGCGATTTCGAGTCCTGCCGCCAGCGCACCCGGCGGCATCTGCTCGTTGTCAGTGGGCCGTTCATTGCTGACATTGCGCAGCCAGCTGGTGATATAGCAACTCGGTGCCAGCATGCTGATGCGATCATCCAGGGCGCCAACAAAAGTCGTCGCCGTGCCGCCGCCAGAGGTGCCGGTGACCGCAATGCTGGTCGCGTCCACCTCGGGCCGCGACAGCAACAGGTCGATCGCGCGAATACCATCCCACGCCATCCAGCTGCCCAGCCAGTCGCCAAGGGGTATCAACTGCTTGCCGATGATGGAATGCTCGTCCCAGCAAGCGCCCTCGAAACCCGGCACCCGCAGAAATTGCCGACGGTCGCCCTGGCCGATCGGATCAATCACCAGCACGACACAGCCCGCCAGGGCCAGTCCCCGCGCCGCCTGCTGGTAGATCGGCCCGGCTTTGCCCTCCGCCGTGTGGCCGCACTGCTCAAGAACCGCCGGCGCCGGCGCCAACAGCCCATCTGGCACATAGAGATTGGCCGTCACCGCAAAACCCGGCCGGCTGTAATAGCGCAGTTTCTCCATCCGGAAGCCGTCAAAACGCAGCTCGCCCAATGTCTCCACCGCCAGTGGGCATTTTTCTGCCGGCAGACGAAACAGCCCCCGGATCTTCTCCCGGACCTGCCGCACATAGGCCAAGGCGTCATCCGCGTTCCGTAAAGCCCGCAGGCGCTCCTGACGTTCGCGATAATTCCGTCGCAGCTGCTCCAGATAATAGTCCTGCACCGCCTGCCCAAATATCGCTTCCATGATCATCTCCCGCACATAAACAACAGCGGCCGGCACCGTACCGACCGTATGCGCTCAACTGTAGTCTCTGCCAACAAGTGTGCCAAGTATTACTCTTGTCCTGCGGATGCCCACGCCT
>JAQWBY010000404.1 GCA_028706165.1 Lentisphaeria bacterium
CATCGATCTGTGGGTATTTCTGGAGGTAGTTCTCCATGAGCTTCAGGCCTTTTTCGGTATCCCAGTAGGCGGATTGGGATTCGAGGATTTCGATGCCGGGGTGTTGTTTGATGACCTCGTTGAAGGCTTCGACGCGGATGGTGTTGACGGTGCAGGGGATACCTTCCATGACAAGGATTTTTCCTTTGCCAGCGAGTGCTTTGGCGACGGATTCGGCGCCGCCGCGACCGAAGCCGGCGTTGTCGCCGGCCAGGTAGAGGTTTTGTACGGGCTTGTCGAGGCCGCGATCGACGACGACGAGGTACACGCCGGCTTTGGCTGCCTGTTCGCAGATGCCGGTGAGGGGGCTGGGATCATGGGGGAGAATGACCAAGGCGTCAATGCCCTGGACCATGAGGTTCTCGACCTTGTCGACCTGCTCGCTGGCGTCTTTGGCGGTGGAAACGATGACTTTGATGCCGGGGTCTTTGGCTTCCCAGTTTTTCTTGGCCTGTTCGGCCCACCAGACAACGCCGCCGGTCCAGCCGTGGTCAGCGCTGGGGATGGAAATGCCGATGGTGAGCTGGTCGCTCTTCTTCTTGCCGCAGCTGGCGAAGGATAGGGCGGTCAGGGTGGCGATGGCTAGGCACATGCTCAGACGCAACAGGGACTTCATGGTGGATTCCTTTCGCTGATGATGGATTGACACACAATGAATGAGGGAAAAACTAACGGCGGTGGCGGCGCGATGCCGGGCCGTGCTCAGCGCTGGCGCTGGATCAGCACGGCGATGATGATGACGACGCCCTTTACTGTACCCTGTAAATTGACGGAAACGCCCCACATGTCAAGAACATTGGAGACAATGCCGAGGATAAGTGCGCCGGCGAGGGTGCCGATCACCGACCCGCGACCGCCAGCCATGGCGGTGCCGCCGATGATGGCGGCGGCAATGGCGTCGAGTTCGTAGGACAGGCCGGCGGTGGTCGAACTCAGCGACGACAGGCGCCCACCCAGCAGCACCGCGCTGATGCCGGCGAGGAAGCCGGCGATGACGTAGGTGCTGAATTTGATCAGGTTGGTGTTGATGGCCGCGTAACGGGCGACCCGTTCGTTGGAGCCGACGGCGCAGATGTAGCGACCGAGCCGCGTCTGCTGGAGGATAATGGCGCCAATGATGGCCAACACCAGCAGCAGCCACGCGGGCAGGGGAATGCCAAGGATGATCGCGCCACCAAAACGGGCGAAGAGATCGTGCTTGCTGGTCAATAGCCCGGCGTTGGCAATGTACAGCGTTAGCGACCGGAAAATGGACAGCGTGCCCAGCGTGACGATGAAAGGCGGAATTTTGCCGACGGTGATCAGCGCGCCATTGAGCGCACCGCAGGACGCGCCGACGGCGATGGCCACGATGATGGCCACGGCGACGGCCAGCGCCGGGTTGTCGCAGTGATTCATGGCGATAATGCCGACACTGCCGGCAAAGGCCAGCAGCGAGCCGACAGAGAGGTCAATGCCGCCGCCGATGATGACGAAGGTCATGCCGATGGCAATGATGCCGCTGTAGGAGATCTGCCGCGTGATGTTGATCAGGTTCTGCGGCCGGCGGAACGACGGGCTGGAGATGGCGCAGGCGACGAGCAACACCGCCAGAGCGATGTAGGGGCCGTAATCGCTGAGCCAGTTGAGTGCGCGCTGGCGCCAGACGGCTGATGCCGTGGATGAGGGTGATGGCTTGGCAGTGGTCATGGCTTATTTGACTCCCGTCGCCAGATACATGATTTCTTCTTCGTTGATGTGTTCGCCGCTGACTTCGCCGGCGATGCTGCCAGCGCGCATGACGGCGATGCGGCTGCACATGCCGATGACTTCTTCGAGGTCCGAAGAAATAAGCAGGCAGGATATGCCCTGGTCCACCAGCCGACGGATGAAAGCGTACACTTCGCTCTTGGCGTTGATGTCGATGCCGCGAGTGGGCTCGTCGAAGATGAAGAGCTTGGGCGCGGTATCGAGGCCCTTGGCGATGGCGACTTTCTGCTGGTTGCCGCCGCTGAGGCTGCGCAGTGGCGCGTCGGTGCCGGGCGCCTTAATGTGGAAAGCGTCGATGTAATGCCGCGCCTGGGCGTTCTCGCGGTTTTTGCTGATAAAAGGGCGGCAGTATTGTCGCAGAGACGACAGCGTGACGTTGTTGGCGACGGAGAAGTCCACGAGGACGCCGCTGCCTTGGCGGTCTTCTGACAGGTACGCCAGGCCGGCAGCAATGGCTTGCGCTGGCGACGCCGGGCGGTAGGGCTGCCCGAAGAGGGTGATGCTGCCTGACTGCACGGGATGCAAACCGTAGAGGGTCTCGGCCAGTTCTGTGCGGCCGGAGCCGACCAGGCCGGCAAAGCCGAGGATTTCGCCGCGGCGCAGGCTGAAGGAGACGTCATGGAGCAGTCCGGGGACATGGAGGCCACGCACGTCCAGAATGCATTCGGCGTCGGCTGGCGGGGCACATTTGGGTGGGAAGAGCTGGCTCATGTCCCGGCCGACCATGCGCCGGGCCATTTCGGCTTCGTCGAGGGTGCTGGCCGGGTCGTGGCTGATGAACTGGCCGTCGCGGAGGACGACGACTTCGTCGCAGATCTCGCGGACTTCTTTGAGCTTGTGGGAGATATAGAGGATGCTGGTGCCCTGGTCGCGGAGGCGTCTCATGACGGCGAAGAGCGTGGCGACCTCGCGCTGGTTGAGGACGGTGGTGGGCTCGTCCATGATCAGCAGCCGGCAGGGGCTGGTGAGGGCCTTGGCAATCTCGACCATCTGTTTTTCGGCGACACTGAGGGTGGCAAGGCGCCGTTCGGGGTCGAGGTGGGCGTTGAGGGTGCCGAGGAGTTCGCGGGTCTTGGCGCGCATGGCTGGGCGGTCGAGCAGCCCCCAAGCGTTGCGCGGCTCATGTCCGAGAAAGATATTCTCGTACACATTGAGGTCGCTGACCAGATTGAATTCCTGGGGGATGGTGACGATGCCCTTGGCGATGGCGCCGGCGACGCTGAGATCGCGCAGCTCCTCGCCCAGGAACCTGATGCGGCCGCCGCTGGGCTGGGTCATGCCGTTGAGGCACTTGGTGAAGGTGGACTTGCCGGCACCATTTTCGCCGATGATGCCGAGGATGATCCCCGGCTTCACCTGAATTGAGATACCGCTGAGCACCGGCACGCCGTCGTAGGCCTTGGCCAGGCTATCCGTTTCGAGTAGAATGGTAGCGGCTTTTTCCGGCATGACGCGACAGGGGGCACGGGGCCCCGAACCCTCTCAAGACTGCGTGAGTGGTTACAGCACGACCTTATTGAGGGCGTATTCGACCAGGCCTTCGGCGCCGGCCTGCATGAGCTGCGGAATGATGTCTCGCGCGACATGTTCGTCAATGACGGTGGTCAGCGAGAACCAGTCCTTATCCGACAGATTGGCGACCGTCGGCCGCTGCAGCGCGGGGAGGATATTGAGCACAGCGTCGAGATTGTCCTTGTGGACATTGAGCATGAGCCCGATGCGCGATTCGGCGGCGAGGACGGCCTTGAGCAGCAGCGCCAGCTTGTCCATCTTGGCGCGTTTGAATTCGTCTTTGGCGGCGTC